>JASJAT010000145.1 GCA_030066885.1 Arenicellales bacterium
GGTTTGCTGATACCGATCCGCCGGGAAATGCGTCAATATATTAATTTGCGGCCAGTCAGACTGATAAAAGGGATGGAATCACCTTTGAGAAACCGCAGATCGGAGGATATCGATTTCTACGTTGTAAGAGAAAACAACGAAGGCGAGTATTCAGAGATTGGCGGCCGTTTGTATGCAGGAACGGAAGCGGAAATGGTAGTCCAGGAAAACGTTTTCACTAAAAAAGGTGTGGACCGGGTAATAAAGTATGCGTTCGAGCTGGCACGCAAGCGGCCTGCTAAGCACGTGACTTCAGCGACAAAGTCAAACGGTATCGTTTTCACTATGCCCTATTGGGATGAAAGATTTAATGCGATAGCGGAGAGCTACCCTGATATCACGACGGATCAATATCACATCGATATCTTAACGGCTAACTTTGTGCTGCACCCAGATTGGTTCGATGTCGTTGTGGGAAGCAACTTGTTTGGAGATATTCTTTCGGATTTAGGTCCGGCAATCGCCGGAACCATCGGCATAGCACCCTCGGCCAATATCAATCCAGAGAAAGAGTTTCCCAGCATGTTTGAACCCGTACACGGATCGGCACCCGACATTGCTGGCAAGGGCATTGCCAATCCAATAGGTCAGGTATGGTCTGGCGCAATGATGTTGGAACATTTTGGCGAAGCAAAGGCCGCACACGCAATCGAGCAGGCTATAGAAACCGTTTTGATGAAAACCGAGTTTCATACACCTGATTTGGGAGGTACGGCGACCACTAGAGAACTCGGTAAGGCGATCGAGGAGTTGGTTTTAGCAGTTGCTAATAGCTAGTATCTAGTGGCTAGTGTACTGTGTCCTAGCTAACCAGCTTGCTAGTAACCAGCTACTGACTTATGCCATTGCAAAAACGAAAACGGGTATTTATATTGCCTGACCGAGGCATATTATGAGCATTGCACCAAAAGCTGAAAACCCGTCTTTACAGTCCCAACGTGCTCGCGTCGCCAGCGATTTACGTCGGGTGGTCGCGACCGACTCGGTTTTAGATGAAGAAGAATCACTACGTCCGTACGAATGTGACGGCCTGTCTGCCTACCGCAGACTACCGCTGGTTGTGGTCCTGCCTGATACTGTCGATCAGGTACAACAAGTTGTTCGTTACTGTCACGACAACGACATTCCAATTGTAGCCCGCGGAGCTGGTACTGGACTATCCGGAGGTGCGTTGCCGATTGAAGACGGTGTTGTATTGAGTCTGGCCAAGTTCAATAAAGTTATATCGGTAGATAAAGATAATCGAACAGCAGTTGTACAGCCAGGTGTGCGTAACCTTGCCATCTCGGAAACCGTTTCTCATCTAGGACTGTATTATGCGCCGGACCCATCTTCACAAATCGCCTGCACTATTGGGGGCAACGTCGCAGAAAACGCCGGTGGCTTGCATTGTCTTAAATACGGTTTGACCGTTCACAACGTACTGGAGATAAAAATCGTTACTATTGAGGGCGACCTGGTCACAATCGGTTCGAATGCCCTCGATTCTCCAGGCTATGACCTGCTCGCACTGATGACAGGATCAGAAGGATTGCTAGGCATTATCGTGGAGGTGACGGTCAAATTATTGACCAAGCCGGACTGCGCGAAAGTCATAATGGCCTCATTCGATGACATTGAAAAAGCAGGAAATGCCGTCGCCAATATCATCACAGCTGGCATTATCCCAGGCGGACTGGAAATGATGGATAACGCGGCGATCCGCGTGACCGAAGATTTTGTCCACGCAGGCTATGATGTGGAAGCAGCCGCAATACTATTGTGTGAGCTCGACGGAACACCAGAAGAAGTAGATGATGAAATAGAACGAGTAAAGCTCGTCCTGGAACAGAGCGGCTATACCCAAATGCAGGTGGCTAAAGATGACAACCAAAGGCAGTTGTTCTGGTCGGGTCGCAAGTCAGCCTTTCCGGCCGTAGGTCGTATATCACCAGATTACTACTGTATGGACGGTACCATCCCGAGGAAAACGTTGGGCAGCGTGATGAGCAAAGTGGATGAGTTGTCCCGGCAATATGACCTGCGTGTGGTGAATGTATTTCACGCCGGTGACGGTAACTTGCACCCTTTGATACTGTACGACGGAAACGTTGAGGGTGAGCTTGAAAGAACCGAGGAGCTCGGGGGGGCTATTCTCGATCTGTGTATAGAGGTTGGTGGCACTATTACAGGTGAACACGGTGTCGGCATGGAGAAGATTGATCACATGTGTATTCAGTTCGATACACTGGAACTAAGTCAGTTCCACGCGGTAAAACAGGCTTTTGACACGAAGCGGCTGCTCAATCCCGACAAAGCCGTGCCCACTTTGCACCGTTGTGCTGAATTCGGGGCGATGCATGTCCATAAAGGGCAATTGAAGTTTCCTGATATAGAAAGATTCTAGTTAGTTAAAAGTAAGAAGTATAAAGTTTAAAGTAACGACCTAAAGAGCCTTACGGATTCAACGGCTATTAACTTCAACTGTTTAATTGGTCGCTTCTTTTAACTTTATACTTTTTACTTTTAACTACACCCATGTCTGCCGACTCTGCTCAAGAACTCATCGACGCTGTCAAACGCGCTTTAGACAGTAACACCAATTTATGCATTACAGGCGGCAATACAAAATCCTTTTACGGTCGTGATCCGGTAGGCGAGCCGTTGTTAACCACGATCCATCACGGCATTGTCAACTACGAGCCATCTGAGCTGGTGATCACCGCTCGCAGCGGTACTCTGTTGGCGGATATTGAGTTAACTCTCGCTGAGCAAAAACAAATGCTGGCCTTTGAGCCCCCTTCCTTTGGAAAGCAAGCCACGTTGGGCGGCGCCGTTGCTTGCGGTTTGTCCGGGCCCCGTCGACCATACGTTGGTGCGGTGCGAGACTTTGTGCTCGGAGTAAGGATGATCAATGGCCGCGGTGAAGACTTGAAGTTCGGTGGGCAAGTCATGAAGAACGTCGCCGGGTATGACGTATCTCGTTTGATGGTTGGGGCTTTGGGGACATTGGGTGTGTTGCTGGATATTTCGCTGAAGGTTCTGCCGACCCCCATGATGGAGTGTACCCTGGTTTTCGAAGTCGGACACACGCAAGCCCTCGAATTACAAAATACCTGGGCAGCTAAGCCATTACCCATTTCGGCCACTTGTCATGTTGGCGAGTTATTGCACGTGCGTCTGTCCGGATCCGAAAAAGGTATTATTGCGGCTAGAAAGCAACTGGGTGGTGAGCAAGTACAGGGGGCGGACGAATTTTGGTGCAATCTCAAAGAACATCGACACGACTTCTTCAAGCAAGCCGAAACCCTGTGGCGCATCTCTGTACCACCTGCGACGCCTGCTTTGAATGTGTCGGGCCCATGTTTAGTTGAGTGGAATGGCGGCTTACGTTGGCTGAAATCGGATATCCCCGCCCAAAGTATACGAACGACCATCGATATGGTGGGCGGCCACGCTACTATGTTCCGTGGCGGAGATAGTGAAAATGTGTTTCACCCACTGCAGCAAACCGTATTAACACTACATAAAAACTTGAAAACCGCATTCGATCCGGCGGGTATATTCAATCCGGGAAGGATGTACGAAGGAGTTTAAAGTTCAAAGTAGAAAGTAAAAAGTTTCGAGTGCCCTTTTTACTTTAAAACTTTTTACTTTTAACTAGTAACATGCAGACACACCTAGCTGACTTTATTCGCAACACTATAGAGGGCAGAGAAGCAGATGCCATACTGCGCAAATGTGTGCACTGTGGATTCTGTACGGCAACTTGCCCAACTTACCAACTCCTAGGTGATGAACTCGACGGTCCACGCGGTAGAATCTATTTGATGAAGCAGGTATTGGAGGGTGTGACTCCGACGTCGACTACCCAGCTTCACCTTGATCGTTGTTTGTCTTGCCGCAATTGCGAAACGACCTGCCCATCGGGTGTTCAATACGGCAGGCTATTGGATATCGGTCGAGTCATAGTGGAGCAACAAGTTGAAAGGACTGAGGTAGAAAAACTAAAAAGGAAATTATTACGCTTAGTGATTCCATATCGGAATCGCTTTGGGCCACTGCTAAAAATCGGTCAGTTTTTTCGACCGTTTCTTCCCAAACCGCTGAAGCAGGCCACCCCGGCTGCTCGAGCTGCCGGCGTATGGCCGCAAGCTGATAAACACGATCGCCGGATGTTAGTCCTTAACGGATGCGTACAACCCGCAATAGCACCCGATATCAATTCAGCGACCGCACGTGTGCTAGACCAGCTTGGCATAGGGTTAACTACTGCTAACGACGGATGCTGTGGTGCCTTAAGTTATCATCTGAGCGCACACGATGAAGCATTGGGTTTTGTGCGTCAAAACATAGACGCCTGGTGGCCCTACATAGAGCAAGGTGTGGAGGCGATTGTGATAACGGCCAGCGGTTGTGGCGTTATGGTGAAAGACTACGGTTATCTTCTGCGGCACGATACCGACTATGCGAAGAAGGCAGCTACGGTTTCTGATTTGACCAAAGACATTAGCGAAGTCCTGTACACGGAAGACCTTACTAAACTAAAAACAAAATCAAATAAAAAGGTCGCATTTCAAGCCCCGTGTTCGCTACAACACGGGTTAAAGCTATCCGGCAAAGTTGAGGATATCCTCGCTCGCCTTGGTTTCTCGTTGACGACAGTACCGGATACGCATCTTTGTTGCGGCTCTGCAGGAACATATTCAATATTGAATCCCGTCATTTCCAATCAATTGAAGAAACGAAAACTAGAAGCGTTGTGTTCGGAGCAACCCGATATTATTGCAACAGCTAACATCGGGTGTTTAACGCACCTTGAAAGCGAGGCAACGGTTCCAGTAGTACATTGGATCAATTTAATCGCGGCGATGTCACACGAGAAATGAACCTATCCCAACGACTTAAACGTCGCGAACAAGACAATAATCCTATACGAATAATCGTTATAGGAGCGGGCAAATTTGGCTGTATGTTCTTGGCTCAGGCAGTGCGTACAAAGGGGATGCACGTAGCTGCGATCGTAGATATCGACATCCAGCGATGTCGTGAGTCATTAAAGCGAATAGGTTGGATATCGGATAGATTTGGTGCAAACAATTTGCAACAGGCCATCGAGCATAGGTCGACTTTTATAACTGACCGGATCGAGTCCGTAGTGAGCCATGAGTTGATCGACGTGGTAATAGACGCCACCGGAAACGTATCCGCTTCAGTTGACCACGTATTGATGGCGATGGATGCCGGTAAGCATATCGTCATGGTAACCGTTGAAGCCGACGCGGTAGTCGGACCCATTCTAGCTGACAAGGCAAAAAAAGCAGGGGTCGTTTATTCGATGGCTTATGGCGATCAACCAGCGTTGATATGTGAGCTGGTTGATTGGGCACGAAGTTGTGGCTTTGAGGTAACTTGCGCAGGTAAAGGAACAAAATACTTGCCTGAATACCATAAATCCACCCCCGACACCGTCTGGCAGCACTATGGTTTTTCCGAGCAACAAGTGGCGAGTGGAGATTACAACGCGAGAATGTTTAATTCTTTTCTAGACGGCACCAAGTCCGCTATCGAAATGGCGGCGGTCGCCAACGCCACGGGATTGCACCCCCACACTGACGGGCTTGTGTTTCCACCTTGCGCGGTACAACGACTCGCCATGACCTGCGTGCCCAAAACCGCGGGAGGTGTGTTAGAGCACTCAGGAACCGTTGAAGTGGTGTCCAGCCTGTATCGCGACGGCTCGGAAATTGAACACGATCTACGCTGGGGTGTGTATGTCACTTTCGAAACGGATAGTTCCTATGTTCAACGTTGTTTCCAAGAGTACGGTGCTTTGATCGACCCCAGTGGTCGTTATGCGTCTTTATACCGGCCAACGCATTTGATTGGTTTGGAGCTGGGCTATTCCGTTGCTAAGGCAGTCTTGCTGGGCGAGGCCACTGGAGTTCCGATCGAGTTTAACGCCGATGTTATAGCGGTGGCGAAAAGAGACTTAAACGTGGGAGAGCGTCTGGATGGCGAAGGTGGATATACGGTGTATGGAAGATTAGTCAGCGCTGAGCGCAGTTTGGAACAGGACGGATTGCCATTGGGTTTGGCAAATGATCTTACGGTAACCAGCCCAGTTCACGCGGGTCAGGTTGTGTGCTGGAATGACGTTACCTCGCCCGCCCCAAATACGGTCTTCAACCTAAGGCAACAATTGCAAAATATAGGCAATTCGTCGAAACGACATAAAGAAAATTCTCGAAGTTTTTGATTGCATTAATGAAGATAATCTGCTATAGTGCATTGCAACAGAAAATTTTAGAACTATTCTTGACAAACAAGTTCTAATATTAGATAATTATTATATCCTGAAGTTTAGTAATATTCAGGTAAAAGGTTACAACACATTCGCAGGGAACGCGGGTGTTGGAAGAGACATTGAAAGGCTCCTCCATCCTCCTTTGGTGGTTTGGGCGTGGCTGCTACAGCCACGCCATTTTTTTTGCCTGATCAGCTGAGAATTGGAAGTTCTCGGCCCTGGTAACTTTACTCTTTAAACTTGGTTTAGTAGTATCCGCGCTCCGTTTTTCCGGCCATGAGCCTCAACCATGAAAACCTACTCCGCAAAACCAAAAGACATCTGTCGTGAATGGTTCGTCATTGACGCAACCGACAAGGTACTCGGCCGTCTGGCCACAGAGTGCGCGCGTCGGTTAAGGGGCAAACATAAGCCGGAGTATACTCCCCATATCGATGTCGGCGACCACATTGTGGTAGTCAACGCCGATAAAATCCGAGTTACCGGGACAAAAATGGATGACAAGATCTATCACCGACATACCGGGTATCCGGGTGGTGTTCGATCTATAGTCCTCAAGGATTTGTTGGCAAAACACCCGGAACGAGTCGTTGAAAAGGCGGTGAAAGGTATGCTTCCAAAGAATTCTCTGGGTCGCGCCATGTTCAAAAAACTCCATGTATACCCAGGCGCGACTCACAAACATGAAGCCCAGCAACCCACTCCTCTAGAGGTATAATTCGACACATCCAATGGTTGAACAAGTTTATCAAGGTACCGGACGCAGAAAATCTTCCACCGCTCGTGTGCGTCTTCGCCATGGCACCGGGCAAATAACCGTCAATAGACGCCCGCTCGATGAATATTTTGGTCGGGAAACTGCACGCATGGTAGTACGCCAACCACTGGCGAAGTTAGAGATGCACAATAAGTTTGATATAGATGTTAGCGTTAACGGTGGTGGCAACAGCGGCCAAGCTGGTGCTATCCGACACGGCATTACTCGAGCTCTTATTGCCTATGACGAAATCCACCGGACTCCTCTACGTAAAGCTGGATTCGTCACCCGAGATGCACGTGAAGTTGAACGTAAAAAAGTTGGACTACACAAAGCCCGCAAGCGACCTCAATATTCTAAGAGATAGACTTAGTAAAAAAGTTTAAAGTTTAAAGTAAAAGGATTTAGAGCAAGGAGATTGCATGGATGCAGTCGAATCACTACGTGTTTGGCAGCGGTCATTTAAGCTTAGTGTAAAGCTATACCTAACGCTCAAGAACTCTCAAGAGTTTGCATTCCGAGATCAAGTAACACGTGCTGGTCTCTCAGTTCCTTCCAACATAGCCGAAGGTTTTGAACGTAATTCTAAGAAAGAATTTATTCGTTTTCTCAGAATAGCCAAAGGATCGTGTGAGGAGTTAAGAACACAACTTCAAATCGGGAAAGCTGTGGGTTTCATAGAAACAGAGAATGCTGATGAGATGATAGATGAATCAATTGAAATCTCTAAAATGATTCAGGGCTTGATAAAAAGCCACACCCAGTAAATTCAACATTTTCATGAACTTACTTCTTTAAACTTTATGCTTTAAACTTTGACCTACCCACTGGGGGATCGTCTAGTGGTAGGACTGCGGACTCTGACTCCGCCAGCGGGGGTTCGAATCCCTCTCCCCCAGCCATCTAAGCAATTATTGATTCGAGGATAACATCTAAATGACCAATCTTTCTGAGTCGCCAACCGACCTGCCAGTACCTGTCGATGATGGCGCATGTGATCATCTTGCCGGCTCGCGCCTTCCTGAAGTATCCCTACCGAGTACAAAGGGCGAGCGAGTTTCGCTATCCGCTTTAACCGGTTTGACGGTCGTCTATATCTATCCCATGACAGGTCGTCCAGGGACACCCTTACCCGACGGGTGGGATCAAATTCCGGGAGCTCGAGGCTGTACCCCACAAGCGTGTTCGTTTAGAGATCACCATACCGAATTGAAACAACTAGGTGCTGAAGTCTATGGTCTGAGCACCCAGTCAACATCCTACCAGCTGGAGGCCGCGGAAAGACTCAACCTTCCGTTTTCGTTATTAAGCGACGAGGATTTGCAGTTCGCCCAGGCCCTCGGACTGCCGACGATGGAAGTCGAAGGTATGACACTGATCAAGCGCATAACACTCATATGCGATAATGGTCGTATCAAGAAAGTTTTCTACCCCGTGTTCCCACCAGATCAGAGTGCAGACCAGGTTATAAAATACCTGACGCCGGAAAAACGATGAAAAACAAGTAGAGGTGTGATTGAGTTCTATTTTTCATTTGACAAGGATGTATGCGCCTCTTGGCAAGTAACGGAGTAAGCAATACCTACGAGAATAGATAGTTATACCGTATGTGCCTATCCCCAGAACAGAGCAACGGAATGGTATTATCCAACGCTTCTGTTCTTCCTTGATCAACCAGGGAATGATAGAAGTGAACGAAGATAACCTAAGGGATTGTAGGCGTCGGCTAGATAATGCGCTTGAAGCGCGCGATGCACTCGAAGATATCCTCCGCGTGATGAATGAATCGCCCGGCGATCTAGCTGTTATCTTCGACGTGATACTTGAAAAAGCACTTCGGCTATGTCATGCCCCTTTTGGAGTCGTTTTTCTCTACGAGTCGGGTCTGTATGAAGCGGTTTGCCGGCGCGGTTTGCCGAAAGCACATGACGAATGGTTTCGTCAAACAGGTCGGTTTCAACCCAACCCCGAAACTGGTCTTGGTTACATCGCCAAGGAACAGAAGCTGGTGCACATAGAGGATGTAGCTTCTGAAAAAGTTTATAAAAGTGGTGATCCTCTCCGAATGGCGACGGTTGAATTAGGTAAGGCTCGAACTTTTCTAGCAGTTCCCCTAGTCGTAGGAAGTGATTTAGTTGGCGCGTTTGCAGTATATCGCCAGGAAGTAAACAAGTTTTCCGATAGCGAGGTCGCGTTGGCAGAAACATTCGCCAGAAACGCTGCCATCGCTGTGGAGCATACACAGCTGCTGGCTCGGGTGAGCGATCAAGCTAAAGAGCTCGAAGCACTGAATCGAGACCTTCAGTCGCGAGTGGCAGAACAGGTTGGAGAGCTGGAGAGGCTGGGTAGGTTGAAGCGCTTTCTCTCACCCGAAGTGGCGGAGCTGATTGTGTCGTCAGGTGACGAATCGTTGCTGCGAAGTCACCGTAGACAGGTTGCAGCGTTATTCTGCGATCTGAGGGGGTTCACGGCTTTCGCAGAATCCGTCGAGCCCGAGGAAGCGATGGAGGTACTTCAGACCTATCATCGTGAAATGGGAAAATTGATCTCTCATCACGGTGGCACGATTGACCACCGTGCGGGAGACGGAATTATGGTGATTTTCAATGACCCCATACCCTGTAAGGACCCTGCTTATCGTGCCGTCAAGATGGGAATTGAAATGCGCGATCATATGCGGAATCTGCTGGAAAAGTGGCAAAAACAGGATTACGACCTTGGGTTTGGAGTTGGGGTTGCTTTCGGGTATGCGACGCTGGGAATGGTGGGTGATAAAACGCGCTCCGACTATACAGCGAACGGTACAGTGATAAACCTCGCCGCCCGACTTTGTGAAGATGCGCACGCTGACCAGATCCTTATCACACAACGCACACTATCGGAGATCGAGGGCTCCTTCGATTTCGAGTCCTTAGGGGCGCGTGAATTCAAAGGTATCTCTCGTCAGCAGAAAATCTTCAATGTTAAGTCGGCAACGTGACGGGTATGAATCGGACGACTGTTTTCGATCGTAGCTGATGCAAGGTTTTGTTGATGCGATGTTTAGGAGTCGGCCAACTCCGGACATGCCATCGCTATATTGATATAGTTCAAGCGATACCAGGATGAATGAAACTATATTCGAAGGTGGTTGCCTGTGTGGAGCTATTCGTTATCGAGCCACCGCGGCCCCCCTAAGGTGTGTGATTTGCCACTGTGCGGATTGTCGTAAACATTCGGGTGCGCCCTGTCTGAGTTTCGTGCACTTCGCGATCGATTCGTTTGAGTGGATGGACGATGAGCCGACGCGCTATCGATCTTCCCAATATGCTGAACGAGGTTTCTGTCCAAAGTGTGGCAGCACACTATCAATGCACGAAGAAATTTTAGGTGATCGGGTGCAAGTTACCTTGGGTAGTCTTGATGCACCCTCATCTGTCAAACCTCAAGATCACGTCTGGACTGACAGTGCAGTCACCTGGTTCCGTATCAATGACTCACTCCCTAGATTTCCGCGAAGCAGTGATGCAGTCCCTAGCAAAGCATGACACGCACATTTTTTGGGTGTGCCGGCGGTACTTCCAGTGTGGCGGGTTCGTTTGGTTCGGCAACCGCCGCAGGTGACAATGGTGGCG
>JASJAT010000017.1 GCA_030066885.1 Arenicellales bacterium
TCCTTTGGGATCGACGATTACCGGCTTGCCAGCTTCTTGTGCCGCCGAAATCATCTCTTTAATGTGATAAAGCCCTCCTTTGCCATAGTCGGAAATGAGCACCACATCCGCCGTCGACAGGTTTTGTTCATACTGATGCAGACAACCCTTTAGAACCTCGTGAGGGGGTGGCTTTTCGAAATCGGCGCGAAGTAGTTGTTGATTCTTTGAGAGGATTCTCAGCTTCACCGTCGTTTCCGCTTGTTCATCGACAAGCAAAATGGGTTTGATACCGGACTCGGCTAGAATCTGAGAGAGTTTTTTACCGGCGTCGTCGTCTCCGGTTACGGAGAGTAAAGTGCATTGCGCGCCTAACGCAGAAACATTGGCCGCAACATTGGCTGCCCCACCGGCTTTCTCTTCACTGTGGTCAACAGATATCACTGGCACGGGAGCCTCAGGTGAGATTCTGTCGACATCCCCAAACCAATACCGGTCGAGCATGACATCACCAACGACCAGCACGTGTACTCCGGCAAAGGTGTCCCGGGACAACATCAACCTATCGGCCGATCCCGTAGTAGACAAATCCATGTTCGCGGACTACTTCGGGCTGAAAGATATTGCGCCCATCGAATATGACTCGATCCCGCATTCTTTTTGCCATATCGGAAAAATCCGGGCTACGAAACAGCTTCCACTCGGTCACCACGATCAATGCATCGGCTCCGTCGAGCGCCTTGTAAGGATCGTCTGCAAGAAATAAATCTTGTCGGTTTTCATAAATACGTGCTGTTTCCGTTTCGGCAACCGGGTCGAACGCCGCCACCTCCGCACCCCGGTCCCAGAGCCCTTCCATGACGACCCGACTGGGTGCCTCCCGCATATCGTCTGTATCCGGCTTGAAGGCCAGGCCCCAAACCGCAAATCGCTTACCACTAAGATCAGATCCAAAGTGCGATTCGATTTTCTTCAGTAAGACTTTTTTCTGATCGTTGTTGACATCCTCGACTGCAGCAAGAATTCGCGCCTCGTGCCCTTTCTCTTTGGCCGTTCTATACAGGGCCTGGACGTCCTTGGGAAAACAAGAACCACCGTAGCCTACACCCGGATAAATAAAATGATAGCCGATGCGTGGATCTGATCCGATGCCATTGCGCACCGACTCGATATCCGCCCCCAACAGCTCTGCCAGATTGGCCATATCGTTCATGAACGATATCTTGGTAGCGAGCAACGCATTGGCAGCGTACTTGGTTAACTCAGCGGACGGAATATCCATGATGATGGCCCGATCATGGCTGCGGTTAAACGGGGCATATAACTCCCGCATCTTTTTGATAGCACGATTGCTTTCCGCACCGATAATAATACGGTCGGGCTTCATAAAATCGTCGACCGCCGCACCCTCTTTCAAAAACTCCGGATTCGACGCGACATCGAATTCAACTTCGGCGTTGCGTTTCTTGAGTTCCTCCTTGATGGCACTCTCCACTTTCTTTGCGGTGCCAACCGGCACGGTGGACTTGGTGACGACCACTTTGTATCTGTTGATATGCCGGCCGACATCTCGGGCTACTGCGAGGACATGGCGCAGGTCTGCCGAGCCGTCTTCATCCGGGGGGGTCCCTACCGCTATGAATATGATCTCGGCCTGATCGATACCTTCAGAAATATCGGTTGAAAACTTAAGTCTGCCGGCGCTTGTGTTGTCGATCACCAAGGACTCGAGGCCCGGCTCGTGTATTGGGATCTCACCCTGATTCAACATGTTGATCTTGTTGGCGTCACTGTCGATACACATCACGCTGTTACCAACATCCGCCAAACATGTGCCGGTTACAAGACCAACATATCCTGTACCCACTATGGTTATATGCATGTGATAAAAGAAGTGTAAAAAGAGGTTTTGTGCTAAGCGCTATCTATAAAGCGTTAGGCCTTACTAATAATACCTTGTTTGTACTGAGTCTAGTGGATGTTTAGGCCATTTTCCGCGAAGGCGCTATTATGCTTTTTTTTGAGGTGATGTCGAGCCAGAATACGGTTAAGGAAAAGGGGCGCCTCCTCATGACGCCCCCTGGTTGACTTATATTTAAGGACTACTCTGTTTCTTGTGTTGACGATTCACCTTCGATTAAAACATCAGCTTTAATGCGCTCCAGCATTTTAGGGCCAACGCCTTTTACATTGAGCAAGTCATCGACTGACTTAAAGGGTCCATTCGCTTCACGGTATTCCACAATAGCGGCACCGAGTTTAGGGCCAATACCAGACAGGGCATCGGCAATGGTCATCGCATCAGCGGTATTGACATCGACCGGTGCTGCGAAACTACGGACACATATAGCGCTGAATAGAAGCAGAGATAAGATTGAATAGAGGGTGGGTTTCATCCTTAAGCCTCCTTGTTTTCCTTGAAGTAAGTTTCCTTGAGGGTCTTTGCTATGTACTTCATCGAGCTAGACCCGGTTTGGAGCTCTAACCGTGAGCTCTACAGTAATCTATAGCCTTAGCTTTCCGTAATGTCAAACTGATCACCATTTCAGTCGTATCATGCTCTCGCAAAGGCGCAAAGACCGCTAAGAAAAAGATGTTGAGATTTCGGTCACTGGATTCCCGCTAACGACATGCGGGAGTGACGAAAAGTATACTCAATGGATTCATGCTAAAGACGTGAAGGAAAGAAGACCGACTGGATTGCCACGGCCGCTGACGCGGCCTCGCAACAACCATGTTAGTGTTCTCTACATCTTTAGCTCCGTTAACAATTCATCCCTGTACCACAACTGCGAGCTTGGCGCCTTGGCGAAAGTTTTTATTGGATGAAGCTAGGGCTTGGCGTACTCATTGTTCTATGCGCATGATCAGAATTACGTCAGTTGGATTGACGCAGTAAATTCTCGTTGGTTATTGGTGCTTGCATGTACCAGCCCTTGCAGCCGGGACACTGCCAATGCAGGGTGCGGCCGGTGAAGCCGCACTGACGGCACCGATACAAACCATCCGTGTCGAATAGATTAACCAACAACGCCTGCAACGGTTCCAGATCTTCGTTAGAGGGAGAAGATTCAAGATCGTTTTGCTTTAAATTCACCAGACTGCGCAGACCATGTAATGACGGATGTTTGCGCAACCAATCGGTTAAAAAATTCACCGCGGCATTGCGGCCTTTTCTGTGTTCGATCTCCTCGACCTGAGCGCTCAGCAGCTTGGGACCACCGTAGTCGTCCAGTGCCTTTGCCAAGAACTCCCACAATCCATCGTCGTCTTCTATCTTTCGGTAGGCAACGACGATTTTGTCGATGACTTCACCCAAGTAACGCGGATCCTGCTCTTCTATCTTGCTCCAAGTCTGGATCGCATTAGCGTACTCACCCAGCTCGAATTCTAGGTTGCCTAGTAAAATAGTCGCCCTCGTACTGTTTGGATCGACTTCTAAGGCATTGTTAATATGAGCTCTGGCCTGTTTATAATCTTGCTTGTCGACGGAGATTTCAGCCAGCTCGCAGTAGTATTGCGCAATAATGGGTGAAATATCCTTTTCAATATACTTTTGCAGTCGTTGCGTGGCCGATATCGCGTTTTCCCATTCTTTTTCTTGTTCATAAAGCTGAGACAGATAACGCAGGGCGTGCTCCGCATGATTGGGTACATCGGCTAGTTCTAAAAATAAACTCTCCGCGCGGTCGAATAGTCCGGCTTTAAAGTAGTCCTGGGCTAGTTCGAACAGGGCTTGCAGACGCTGAGAATCGCTTAAATTAGGCCGGGCGATGATGTTCTGGTGAATTCTGGTTGCTCGCTCGAGCTCACCACGCCTTCGAAACAGGTTCCCTAGGGTGAGGTGCATCTCCACCGTTTCGGAATCCACCTCGAGGACTTTAAGGAAAACCTCAATGGCTTTGTCGGGTTGCTCGTTGAGCAAGAAATTCAGTCCCTTGAAGTATGCCGATGGCAGGTTAAACGCGGCTTCTTTCGATCGCCTCGCCATTTCTCTGCGGGAGGCATACCAGCCGGACGCTACTGCTAACGGTAGGAGCAGCAACAACCACAGGGGATCCATTTAAACTACTCCTTGGCTGGAAGCGCTCTTAAGCTGGCGACTTCCTGCTCCATTTTTTTCAATTCGCGTTTTGCTACCGCCTGTTGCCGCTTGCTCTTCCACACCCACGATAGAGACAGCAAAGTTCCCAATATCGCGCCTATCGCCAACACCACGAACAGCAAAACGGAGAGCGGGCCGGTCCAGGTAAAGTTAAAGTAGTATTGAACTTCGACGGGTTGGTGATTCTTGGCAGCGAAACTGACCGCTAACACCAGAACGATCAGGAACAATATTGCGTAGATAAGGCGCTTCATCTAACCGTGTGATTAATTTTGCTCACAACTAAACCTACGGATTAATCATCATTAAGTCTAACGGTTGCCATGTCAACCCTCTCCCTAAGTTCTTTGCCGGGTTTGAAGTGTGGCACGTGTTTTTCAGGCACGGCAACTGCATCACCCGTTTTAGGATTACGTCCTACCCGTGAGGCCCGATAATGTAAAGAAAAACTACCAAAACCACGGACTTCGATACGCTTTCCTTCAGCCAGTGCGTTGGCCATGCATTCGAGCATGCCTTTGACTGCCAGTTCAACATCTCGATAGGCAAGCTGTGGTTGCTCGGCGGCAAGTATGTCGATCATTTCTGATTTTGTTATGGCCGAATTTCCCATGATCACCCCTTTCGCCAGCACAAGAAGTATAACGGAATACTGCTATTCCTGCGCTTCTACGTTTTTCTTCAATTGCTCTTTAAGCTTGTCACCCAGCGTTGCTGTAGCACCGCCGGCTTTACGCGTATATTCCTGGATAACCTCACTCTCTTGCTGAGCCTCCAGCGCCTTGATGGATAGCGATATACGCCGGTTCTTTCTGTCGATGCTGGTTATTTTCGCCTCGACCTCATCACCTTGCTGCAACACTGAACGTGCGTCAGAGACGTGTTCTTGTGATAATTCGGAAGCACGCAAATAGCCCTCTATTCCATCACCGATCTTGACGGTAGCGCCCTTGGCATCGACCTCACCTATGGTACCGCTCACGACACTGCCTTTGCCGTGTTCCTGCACATACAAGCTAAACGGATCTTGCGTGGCCTGCTTTATGCCCAGCGACACACGCTCTCGTTCGGGGTCAACGGCAAGGACAACGGCTTCAACTTCTTCGCCCTTCTTGTATTCCCTGACCACGTCTTCACCTGCACGATCCCAAGACAGATCACTCAAATGAATCAAGCCATCGATACCGCCTTCGAGTCCAATGAAAACGCCAAAGTCAGTAATGGATTTAATGCTGCCGGTGACCTTGTCCCCCTTGTTGTGCGTGGCGGCGAATTCTTCCCACGGATTGGTATGGCACTGCTTCATGCCAAGGGAGATGCGCCGACGCTCTTCATCGATGTCGAGCACCATGACTTCTACTTCATCGCCGATGTGGCATATCTTTGTCGGGTGGATATTCTTGTTGGTCCAATCCATCTCTGATACGTGCACCAATCCTTCCACGCCCTCTTCGAGCTCGACGAATGCCCCGTAGTCTGTGATATTAGTGACCTTACCAAATACCCTCGTGCTTTCCGGGTACCTGCGAGGTAAATCTATCCAGGGATCGTCACCCAGCTGTTTCATTCCCAGGGAAACACGATTGCGCTCACGATCGAACTTGAGTACACGGGCTTCAATTTCATCACCAACATTGAGCAGTTCGGAAGGATGCTTAACCCGACGCCAAGCCAGATCGGTGATATGCAGCAGCCCGTCGATGCCACCCAAATTGACAAAGGCACCATAATCGGTCAGGTTCTTCACAACCCCCTTAACGATCTGACCCTCTTCCAGATTCTCCAACAATGCCTCTCGCTCGGCGCTCAACTCGTTTTCGACGACGGCGCGCCGTGACACCACAACGTTGTTGCGCTTGCGATCGAGCTTGATGACTTTAAACTCCAGCTCTTTCCCTTCCAGGTAGGCAGAGTCTTTCACCGGGCGGACATCGACCAATGAACCCGGCAGGAACGCCCGGATGCTTTGCACTGAAACGGTAAATCCCCCCTTGACCTTGCCGGTAATCACGCCGGTGACAATACTTTGTTCATTGTGTGCTTTTTCTAGCTCATCCCAAGCACGGGCGCGGCACGCTTTTTCGCGAGATAATCGCGTTTGTCCGAAACCGTCCTCAAATGCCTCGATGGCCACTTCGACCATGTCACCGACGTTGACGGTCAATTCACCTTTGTCATCTCGAAATTGTACGGCTGGGATCTCGGCCTCGGACTTAAGGCCGGCGTTGACAATAACGAACTCACCCTCCAAATCAACAACTTCCCCCTCAATCACCGAACCGGGGGACATCACTGTTTTAGCTATGCTCTCTTCAAATAACTCCGCAAAACTTTCACTCATTCTAATGTTTACTAGTAAATTCAGGGCTGACCCATAAGGTTAGGTCAGGCCGGTTTCACGCTCGGTAGTATCGATACCCGCGATGTCGAGCTGGTTTAACACAAGATCCAAGACACGTGTAACCACCTCATCAATGGTGAGGTTGGTACTGTCGATCGTTACCGCATCCTCCGCGGCTACGAGCGGTGATGTAGTACGTTCCACATCACGGGCATCACGCTCTTGGATCGCCTGAAAAAGGTCGGCAAGACTACCATTGAAACCCTTTAACTTCAACTGGTTATAGCGCCTTTGGGCCCTTTCTTCAACGCTAGCGGTCAGGAAAATCTTCAAGTCTGCCTCAGGAAACACCACCGTCCCCATATCGCGCCCGTCCGCCACCAAGCCCGGCGGTCGACGTGCCTCGCGTTGTAGATCAAGTAAAACAGCCCGAACTTCGGGTTTCTGTGCCAATAGAGACGCTGTTTCACCGACACCCTCATTTCTTACCTCGTTACCCACATTGTCTCCGTTGACCACGATTTCAGCAGGTTCCGGTGGTGAGGGTCGACACTCAAACTGCATTTTCTTTGCTACACACAACACGGCCTCGAGATCATCGATATCGATACCGGATCGGTCCACGGTATAGGCGAGCGCCCGATATAACGCGCCACTGTCTAAATAGTGCCAGCCCAACCTCTGCGCACAGAACTGTCCGACGGTTCCTTTACCCGACCCACTGGGCCCATCGAGTGTCAGAACCGGCACGTTAAGAGATGTCATCGATACGAAGGCCGCTGCGAACAGCTGTTTCCAGGAAACCAGGGAAGGATGTGACAATGTTGTCGCAGCCTTTTACTTCGACGTCGAATTTAGCGCCGACCCCGGCCACACAAAACGCCATCGCGATGCGATGATCGCCATGACTGGCTACACTGCCACCGCTGATCTCACCGCCCTGTATACACAAACCATCTTCATATTCATCTACTTCGACGCCTAACTCTCGTAAGCCTTGCACCATAGCCGAAATCCGGTCGCTTTCCTTATGGCGCAATTCCGTTGCACCCCGAATTGTGGTGATACCTTGGGCAGACGCAGCGGCGATGCACAAAACCGGAAACTCATCGATGGCCAATGGTACCTTGTCAGGTGGTATATCGATTCCCTTTAAAGGAGCCGATTGCACCACCAGATCGGCCACCGGTTCACCGCAAACTTCGCGCTGACTATCGAGTTCAATATGCGCCCCCATTTCCCGCAAAATATCCAACACCCCGGCCCGAGTTGGATTTACCCCGACATGTGACAACCGCAGCTTAGAATCATGTGCAATAGTGGCAGCAACGATGAAAAAAGCGGCCGAGGACAAGTCTGCCGGAACGTCGATTTGCACACCATGCAACACGCCGCCGCCTACCACACAAACACCGTGATCGTGTTGCGTACAGGGGTAACCGAATCCGGTCAACATTCTTTCCGTGTGATCGCGCGTCGGTACGGGCTCTTCGATACACGTCTCGCCGTTTGCATAGAGTCCAGCGAGCAATAAAGCGGATTTCACTTGAGCACTGGCCACTGGCAAAGCATAGTGTATTCCGTGCAATCCATTTACCGGTGTGATGGAAAGCGGCGGTGTTCCGTTGGCTGCAGTATCAACACGGGCTCCCATCTGGGCTAGTGGGTTGGTAACCCGGCGCATGGGTCGTCGCGAAAGAGACTCATCGCCTACCAGAGTTGTAGGGAACTTTTGGCCAGCTAGCAAACCGGTCAATAACCGCATTGCCGTCCCCGAGTTGCCTAGGTCCAACATCTTGTTTGGGGTGCGTAACCCAGTTAACCCCACGCCGCGAATCAACAGACGGCCCTGTTCGGGTCCCTGGATCTCAACCCCTAGACTGCGCAGTGCCTCAATCGTGGCCAGGACGTCAGTCCCTTCAAGAAGGCCCGTCACCCCGGTATCTCCGGTGGCAATGGAACCCAGTATCACCGCACGATGCGAAATGGATTTGTCACCCGGTACGCGTATGTCACCGATTATCTGACCGCCTGGTCGAACTAGATAGCGCATGTGTGTAACCCGCATATTGCTCCCTGATGGGCGATACCATAGCAATAGGTGTTGGAGCACACTATTCCGATCTCCTGTCTTTGCGAGGCCGCATCAGCGGCCACGGCAATCTAGATAGTTCAAAGAATGATAGTTGAAAGTTTAAAGAAACTATTTTCCAGTAAGCTTCTCTAGTTTTTGATAATTCACTCTCTACTTTCAACTTTATACTTTTAGCTCTCGTGCTGGATTGCTTCGCTATTGCCCACAATGACCGTGCCACTCCATATCACGTCAGCCGGTTAATCGCGGGCGAGGGCGCCGTTTCTAAAAGTTAGATGCACAGGCGCTGCTCCTACGACGACCTGAATCATTTGGCAGACACTTTATTTTTACTGTCCAAACCTTTGTCTCTTGACAGTTTGGCCCGTTGAAAACATTCGTGCAAAGCGTCGCCATCTCCGGCCTCAATCGCGCTGAACAGGGTGTCGATACTACTCCGATACCCTTTGAGGGCCTGCAAAATCTCTTCACGATTTGTCATACAGATGTCCCGCCACATCACTGGGTCGCTGGACGCAATTCTGGTGAAATCGTAGAAACCACCGGCCGCAAGTTTGAATAAAGTTTCGGACTCACTGTGCTTCGCCAGAAAATTGACCAGCGCGTAAGCAACCATGTGCGGTAGATGACTGGTTGCTGCCAACAAGCGATCGTGGACTCGCACATCCATAGTTTGCACGTCGGCGCCAGTTTGTTGCCATACGCTGGTGACCAGTTGAACCGCGTGATTGTCGGTATGTTTCGTCGGGGTCAAAATGACGGATTTATCGACAAACAGGTCAGCGTAAGAAGCCTCTACCCCCGCATGTTCTTTCCCTGCAATGGGATGGCCAGGCACAAATCGCGCTACGTTGTGAGGGCATTGTTTTTGTGCAGCTTCTACCACGTAACCCTTCACGCTCCCTACATCAGTGATAACGGTGTCAGGTCCAACACACCTATCTAAGTCAGCCAACATCTGAGGCATGACTTGCATGGGCGTAGCGATCACAACGACCGAAGCACTCTGGGCAGCCCGTTCTACTTCCGTCTCAGCACGGTCTATCACCCCTAGTTCGAGGGCTTTGCGTAGTGTCGCCTCGGTACGGGCAAGGCCAACGACCTCGCCAACCGCACCTGCTTGCTTGAGACTCCGCGCCAACGATCCCCCGATCAAACCTACACCTATTAAGGTGAGGCGCTCGATAACCACATCTGACTCCGTCATTCTAATCTTCCGGCTACAACAAAGGTTTCAGCGATTCATATAACTGACTCATTTCATTTTCGCGGCCCACTGTGATACGCAAATGATTTGGCATGCCGTAGTTGTCCAATGGCCGCACGATCACACCTTTGTGTAGCAAGGACTGGTATATCTCCTTGGTACGATCTCCAAACTCAACCGAAACAAAGTTTGCCACTGACGGTATATAGCCCAACCCATGTTCGTCACAAAAACCAATCAACCTTTGCAGTTGTGCCTTGTTTTCATCATGACAGCGGGCAACGTGCTCGAGATCCTCCAATGCCGCTTGAGCCGCGACTTGGGCTAGCGTATTTACGTTGAACGGTTGTCTTACTCTATTTAGTAAATCTGTGATCTCCTCACTGGCAATGCTAAAGCCGACCCGCAAGCTGGCTAAACCATAGATCTTGGAAAATGTCCTGGTCACGACTAAGTTTGGATATTGTGCGTACCACGCCACACAATTTGGATAGTCGTCTTCCTCCACGTATTCAAAGTAAGCTTCATCGACTACAACTACCACGTTGTCCGGCACTTCACCTAAGAACTGTTCGAGCGCCTGTTTAGAAACGTAGGTACCGGTTGGGTTGTTCGGATTCGCGATAAAAATGAGCTTGGTTTTTGCGTTTACCGCCTGTGACATCGCATCCAGTTGATGCCCCCATTCCTTTGCCGACGTAACGACCGACATACCCCCAACCGCTTTGGTAACCAGCGCATACACCAAAAACGCGTACTCTGAATAGATGACCTCGTCGCCTGGTTCGACGAATACCCGGGTCACCAGATCCAAAACATCGTTGGAACCGTTGCCTAGGGTAATATGAGACGAACTGACATCAAGATGCGCAGCGATCGCCTCCTTAAGCACGAAGCTATTGGCATCGGGGTACAACCCCAGATCCAAATTCTCACGGATGGCCGCCAACACCAGCGGAGAACAACCCCAAGGGTTTTCATTGGATGCGAGCTTAATGGCATTGGCGACACCCAGCTCACGTTCCAGCTGCTCGATGGGTTTGCCGGGTTGGTAGGGTTGAAGTTCGATGATGCCAGGTACCGCACGATCATAGGGAAATTGGTCGGCTGTCATAACACCGACCTTGGATATGCACCCAGTATCTTTAAGAAGGCAGCCTCATTTTCCAACTCTGATAGAGCGAGGTTTATATTGGTCTCTTCCTTGTGGCCCTCGATGTCTATGAAAAAAACATACTCCCAAGCCGCCTGTCGGGAGGGTCTGGACTCGATACGCGTCATGCTAATGTTGTGTTTTGCAAAAGGCCCCAACAATCCATGCAGTGCTCCCGGTTTGTTCTTGCTCGAAACAAGAAGACTGGTTTTGTCATCCCCGCTTGCTGAAGGAAAACCCTTCCCAATCACAAGAAACCGGGTGGTGTTTGCCGGGTCATCTTCTATGTCATTCGCCAATATGTTTAGCGCATAGATTTCTCCAGCTTCGCTGCTCGCGATAGCCGCAGAGCTTGGCTGTTGTGCCGCAAGGCGTGCTGCTTCCGCGTTACTTTCTACCGCTTCAAGCTTCACATTGGGTAAATGAGCGCCAATCCACCTACGACACTGCGCCAATGATTGACTATGGGCAAGAATAGCTTGTATGTCTTTTAAATCGGACGATTTACTCAGCAATTGATGTCGTATGCGAACGTGCACTTCACCGCATATTTGGAGGGGAGAATCTAGAAACTTATCCAATGTGTGGGTAACCACACCTTCGATAGAATTTTCTATTGGAACCACACCGTAGTGAGCCTCTCCTTTTTCCACCGACTGGAATACGTCATCCACCGTCGCCAACGCCAATGTCTCGACGGACTTGCCAAAGTGCTTGGTTGCTGCGGCATGGCTGTAGGTGCCACTTGGACCGAGAAAACCAATTCTCATCGGGGCTTCCGCAGCTAAGGCGGCCGACATGATTTCACGAAACAAGGTTGCCACAGCCTCGTCTGGTAACGGCCCTTCATTTTGTGCCATGATTTTACGTAGAACCTGCGCTTCGCGTTCTGGGCGGTAAAAATCTACGCTGTCATTTTTTAATTTTATGCGAGCGATCTCTTGTGCAATTCCAACGCGCTCATTGAGCAGATTTAGTATCTTTTCATCGACTCGATCGATCTGGTCCCTCAGTTTTTTGATTTCGTCTCGTTCAGTCATGGTGACCAGTTCTACCTTAACCTATCATCAGAAGCAAACGGGCAAAATCGGGGACAGTATACTTTTTAACTTCCTGTATTAGCGCTAATCCGGCCCAGACGTGTGGTGTTAAAAAGTATACTGTCCCCGGTTTCAGCCATGGCGTGCTTGGAAATCTTGCATAAAATTAACCAACACATCGACCCCCGATTGTGGCATGGCATTGTAAATGCTGGCACGCATCCCACCGACGGCACGGTGTCCTTTCAACCCAATTAAACCTGCCCGTTCTGATTCCTCAAGAAATACCGACTCTACACCTGAGTCACCCAGATCGAACGTGACATTCATCCAGGAACGACATTTCTTGGCGATCCGATTGCGATAAAAACCGCCCGACTCGTCTATGCATTCGTAGAGGGTTCGGGCTTTGCGCTGATTCACTTCACCCATGCGGCTGAGCCCTCCCTGCTGTTTAAGCCATTTGAGGACCAGGCTCACCATGTACCAATTGAATGTGGGCACGGTGTTCATCATCGAACCAGCTTTAGTTTGTTGCTGATAGTCAAACAGCTTCGGTGCGGATTTGGACGTTCGACCCAATAGATCATGGCGAACAATGACTACGGTGATTCCAGCGGGTCCAATATTCTTTTGTGCTCCCGCGTATATCAAACCGTATCTTCCGACATCCAGCGGACGCGACAATATCGTGGACGACATGTCTGCAACCAAGGGTACCTCCCCGACATCTGGAATCCAGTGAAATTCCACACCCGTAATGGTCTCGTTCGGCGTGTAGTGGACATACGCTGCGTCAGGGTTGAGCTGCCAGCTATCCCGCCTTGGGATATCGGTAAAGCCATTTGCCTCGGCGCTGGCCGCGACATTGACTTCTGCATAACGTCGAGCTTCTTTGATCGCCAACTGGGACCAATATCCTGTATCGATGTAATCGGCTTCGTTTTTATCACTCAATAGATTGAGCGGCACCATTGAAAATTGCGTTTGCGCACCGCCTTGCACGAATAACACACTGTAGTCTTGCGGAATCGTCAACAACTCACGCAGATCCGTTTCCGTTTGTTGGGCCAAGTCCATGAACTCCCTGCTACGATGGCTTATCTCCATCACGGATGCACCTACCGAATTCCAATCCAAAAGCTCTTCTTTAGCTTGCTGCAGAGCAGGCAATGGTAAGGCGGCCGGGCCCGCGCTGAAGTTAATGGCTCGAGTCATTGTGATTGGGACGAGATAGTCGCGGCGAGGGCGCCGCTCCTACGCAACCTCTGAACTTTAAACTTTATACTTTAAACTAAATTAATCGGAATCGGTTTCCGTACCGTTGTTCGCCCCGTTAGCTTCCACCACTTTTTCTATACTGGCCAATTTTTCTTCGCCCTGTATATCGATTAAACGAACTCCTTGTGTATTACGTCCTTGTACAGAGACTTCTTTCGCCCTTGTCCGAATCAAAGTACCGGTATTCGAGATCAACATCACCTCATCTTCATCGGTCACTGCTTCCGCTCCGATGACTTTTCCATTGCGTTTATTGACCTGGATGGCGATTACACCCCGGCCACCGCGCCCGCGCCGAGCAAAGTCCGCCAGCTTGGTTCTCTTACCGTAGCCGTTTTCGGTGGCAACCAAAATGGTATCAGCTGCCTCCTCTTTAGTACTTACAATGATCAGGGATATCACCTGTTGACCCGTTTTTAAGGTGATCCCCCGCACGCCGCGTGCACTCCTTCCCACGGCACGCACATCGGATTCGGCAAATCGAATCGCCTTGCCGGCGTTGGTGAAAAGAAGAATATGGTGGTGACCATCCGTTAGTTCCACACCGACCAGGTAACAACCTGGTTTCAGGCCGATGGCAATGATCCCGGAGGCGCGCGGCCGCGAAAACTCGGTTAAAGCGGTCTTCTTGACACTGCCATCACTGGCAACCATGAACACGAACTTATCACTGTCAAACCCTTGCACCGGTAAGACCGCAGTTATTTTTTCCTCCTCCTTCAACGGCAAAAGGTTAACCAACGGCTTGCCCCGGGCAGTCCGCCCGGCTTGCGGCAATTGATAGACTTTGAGCCAATACACCTTTCCGTGATCCGAAAAACACAACAGCATGTCATGGGTATTGGCAACGAACATCCTATCTACAAAATCTTCGTCCTTGGTCTTGGTTGCGGTCTTGCCGCGTCCCCCTCGTCTTTGTGCCCGGTACTCCGACAGCGGTTGTGCCTTTGCGTACCCGGCATGTGAAAAAGTCACCACAACGTCTTCTTCCGCAATCAGGTCTTCTGTTGACAAGGCCACTTGGTCTTTGATGATTTCAGTTCTGCGCTTATCACCGTACTGATTCCGGATAGCTTCGAGCTCTTCGCGGATCACCTGCATCAAGCGCTCAGGGTTTGCTAAGACCTCCAGCAATTCTTTTATGCGTTGTAGGATCTCTTCATATTCCTTACGTATTTTTTCCTGTTCCAAACCGGTCAAGCGATGCAGTCTCAAATCGAGAATGGCCTGTGCTTGTGCTTCCGATAGGTAATACCCTTTGCTTCGCAGGCCGTATTCTTTTCCCAGTGACTCAGGGCGAGAGGAATCCGCTCCTGTACGTTTAAGCATTTGTGTAACGACACCGGGTTTCCATACCTTCTTCATCAACGCCATCTTCGCTTCAGCCGGGTTTTGGGCAGCTTTGATTAGGGCAATCACAGGATCTATGTTACTCAGCGCTACTGCCCACCCCTCTAAGATATGAGCGCGCTCACGGGCTTTGCGAAGGTCAAAGATAGTGCGCCGAGTAACGACTTCTCGGCGATGTCGAATGAATTCTTCCAGTAATTCCTTCAGGTTAAAGAGCCGAGGTTGGTTGTCCACCAACGCAACCATGTTAATTCCGAACACACTTTGCATGTGGGTGTGTTTGTACAAATTATTTAGTACGACTTCCGGTACTTCTCCTCTACGCAATTCGATAACGACCCGCATACCGGATTTGTCTGACTCGTCCCTCAGCTCGGAGATACCCTCAATACGTTTGAGCTTAACCAGCTCGGCTATCTTCTCGAGCAGGCGTGCTTTGTTAACTTGGTAGGGTAACTCGGTGATGATGATTGCTTGCCGGCCATTATTATTGGTTTCGACTTCGGTTCTGGCCCGTACATAAATTTTACCCCGTCCCGTGCGATAAGCCTGGTGAATGCCACTGCTCCCGTTGATGATCCCGGCAGTAGGAAAATCTGGTCCCGGGACGGTTTGTATTAATTGACTCACCGGTATGTCGGGAAAATCAATGAGGGCCAGACAGGCATCGATGATTTCAGTTAGATTGTGCGGTGGAATGTTCGTCGCCATACCCACCGCGATGCCCGATGAGCCGTTGACCAACAGATTCGGTATACGCGTTGGTAAAACCAACGGTTGAGTTTCGGTTTCGTCATAGTTTGGCCCGAAATCAACGGTTTCCTTGTCGATATCGGCCAGTAACTCGTGCGCGATTCGCGCCAGGCGAATTTCCGTATAGCGCATAGCCGCAGGTGAATCGCCATCAACCGAGCCAAAATTTCCCTGCCCGTCGATCAACGGATATCGCATGGAAAAACTCTGCGCCATCCTTACGATCGTGTCGTAAACCGCCACATCGCCGTGGGGGTGGTATTTACCGATCACGTCACCAACCACGCGGGCTGATTTCTTATAGGGCTTGTTCCAGTCATTGCCCAATTCGGACATCGCGTACAGCACTCGTCGATGTACCGGCTTGAGACCATCTCTAACGTCGGGTAGGGCACGGCCAACGATTACGCTCATGGCGTAATCGAGATACGACTGCTTCATCTCACGATCGAGATTGGCAGGAATCGTTTCTCTAGCGAAAGGTTCCAAATTAGAGCTAATGGTTCTTTTTAGTAGAAAATTCTCAGATACACGAACCGAAATGCGGGGTCCGGTCTAGCGAGTTTTGGTGAGCCCGTCGGTTAGATAATTAACCCTAAAATTTTACCATGAATGCCACACGTGATGCAGCAAAATTGCGCTCTTAAATCACTAAAAAACCGGGCATTTTATGGCTCGAACAGCTTGGTCAGACTGCCTGTTTGAGGCCTTTCCACAACACCTTTTTCGGTAACGATTACATCGACTAATTCAGCGGGTGTAACATCGAATACTGGGTTAAGCGCTGTAACACCGGCTGGAGACAAATTACGCCCCGCCATAGTTAACACTTCCGACTCGTCTCTGGTTTCAATCGGTATCTCAGCGCCGGAACGCATTTCCATATCTACCGTACTGGTCGGTGCCACCACCATGAACCTAACACCGTGGTGGCGTGCATTCACCGCGAGCGAATAGGTACCGATCTTATTCGCCACGTCACCGTTAACGGCTATCCGATCTGCACCGACAATCACCCAGTCAAAATGTTTCTGTTTCATCAGATATGCCGCAGCGGAATCGGGAATCAAGGTGACTGGTATACCCTCTTTAGCCAATTCCCACGCTGTTAGACGGGCCCCTTGCAACCAGGGACGTGTCTCGTCCGCATATACATTTTGAATCTTGCCGGCCCGATATCCCGCTCTGACTACACCCAGGGCGGTACCGTATCCTCCGGTTGCAAGTGCTCCTGCATTGCAATGGGTCAATACCTGGCTCTGTGGTTCGAGGTACTGCACTCCCAATAACCCCATCTTTACATTGGCGTCGATGTCTTCTTGATGTATAGCCTTGGCCTCAGTAAGAAGCACATCTTCGGGATTACCCGTGATGTGCTTAATGCATGAGTGCATCCGACTGATTGCCCAGCGTAAATTAACCGCGGTCGGTCTAGCCACGGCGAGCATGTCCAAATCTTCCTGCAAGAGGACTTTCCACTGTTCTGGATCATCCATGAAACGGGATCGTGCCGCTAAAACGATTGCGTAAGCCGCCGTTACCCCGATAGCAGGCGCCC
The DNA here is from genome assembly GCA_030066885.1 of Arenicellales bacterium. Lineage (GTDB taxonomy): Bacteria > Pseudomonadota > Gammaproteobacteria > Arenicellales > JAANXG01 > JAHEKE01. Next base: position 16,863 of record JASJAT010000017.1, read on the forward strand.
CCCGAACCACCATAGATGAAATCGCATCGGCTGCCTGGTCTACCGAGTCAATCTCTATATAGAGCTCTTTCTCCGGTAAAAGCCTTTGATCGAGCAACGACAACTTGTCGTTTCGCCAAACTACGGCCTTTACTCTATGGTCAGTCTCGTCACTCATCATCAAGCTAAACACATATTGATATATAACAAATTACTCATTATTGTAGGTCGGCTTATAAACAGGCATACAACTACATTGAATGGACTCCGGATACATTCCGGCTCTACGCGCTTCATACCGACGCGACGAGAATGATGGATAATTGCCAACGTACTCAAGACGCCAGACAAGCTCCTTGCAAACTCACCGCACAATCAGTAAACAATGCCGCAATCCATAGATACTCTTATTGAAGCGCGTTGGATTGTACCAGTTGAACCCGACGAAGTGGTTCTTGAAGATCATGCGATTGCCATAGACCAAGGACGGATAGTCACTATAGAAACCAGCATACAAGCCAGGGAACAGTATTCACCCCAACAAATCATTACCCTGGACCAGCATGTACTGACACCGGGCCTGATCAATACACACACCCACGCGGCGATGACCCTGTTTCGTGGACTAGCGGATGACTTGCCTCTGATGGAATGGTTGAACAAGCATATTTGGCCTGCTGAACAACACTGGGGTAATGAGTCTTTCGTTAGGTCGGGCACACAGCTTGCCATTGTGGAAATGTTGAAGAGCGGCACCACGTGTTTCAATGATATGTACTATTTTCCGGACGTTGCAGCCAAAGCGGCCCAGGACTATGGTATTCGGGCCGTAATCGGCCTGCTCATGATTGAGTTTCCAACACCCTGGGCCCAAAGTGCCGAGGAGTATATCCGTAAGGGCATTAGTGTCCATGACCAAGTTAGAAACTCCGAGTTGGTGTCCGCCGCGTTTGCACCGCATGCTCCGTACACTGTTTCAGATGGATCATTGAAGAAGATTCAAACCCTGGCAGACGAGTTGGATATTCCGATACACATGCACGTCCACGAGACCGCGCATGAAATTGAGGAGTCGGTTAAGCAGCACAGGGTCAGACCTCTGGAAAGATTGAGTCAACTCGGTTTGCTTACACCGCGTCTGCTGTGCGTTCACATGACGCAGTTGCTGGATTCAGAGATTCAAGTAGTCGCTGAACACGGTGTACACGTCGTACATTGCCCCGAATCCAATTTGAAACTCGCCAGCGGAACGTGCCCGGTACAAAACCTTCTCGACCAGGGCATTAATGTTGCGTTGGGAACCGATGGTGCGGCCAGTAATAACGATCTTGACATGTTGGGTGAACTGCGAAGCGCCGCACTATTGGCCAAGGGGTACAGCGCAAACCCCATGGCAGTCCCCGCGCATCAGGCTTTATCCATGGCTACGATTAATGCCGCCCGAGCTCTGGGCCTGGATCAACACATTGGCAGTTTGCTGCCCGGCAAGGCCGCCGATATCATCGCTATTGATCTTGCGCATCCGTCCACTCAACCAGTCTATGATCCTATCGCGCAACTTGTTTACAGCGCGGGAAGGGATCAAGTAACCGACGTTTGGGTGAACGGCAGACATACTATAAAAAACCGGCAGCACGTCGACGCTGACATCGGGGGGCTGTTGGAGGAAATCACCGAACTGGGGATTCAAATACACCAATATGACGTGCAGCAATCCACCTAGTGACGGATAACCCAAAAGACCCTAACCCCAATGTGGATCCGGACGAACTGGCCAAGTTCAGTAAGCTGGCGGCGAGGTGGTGGGATCCGGAAAGCGAATTTAAACCCTTACACGACATTAATCCGCTGCGCGTAGATTTCATCCAACAGCGCGTGGAACTGAAATCAAGCAAAGTCCTGGATGTCGGTTGCGGTGGCGGGTTATTGACAGAAAGCCTGGCGATGCTCGACGCCGTTGTTTCGGGCATCGATCTAGGTGAGGCGGCGCTCGCCGTTGCCCGCTTGCACCTTAAAGAGAGTGGCCTGGATATCAGCTACGAGCAAGTGAGTGCGGAAGACTACGCCGCAAAGCACGCAGGTGAGTTCGATTGCGTGACCTGCCTTGAATTGTTGGAACACGTCCCAGACCCTTATTCCACCGTCCAGGCCTGCGCCACGTTGGTCCGCCCCGGCGGCACGGTATTTTTCTCAACGATCAACCGTAATCCCAAGTCGTGGTTGTACGCCATCGTCGGCGCGGAATACGTTCTCAATTTGCTGCCAAAAGGCACACACGACTATAGAAAACTCATTAAACCCTCGGAACTGGAAGCGTGGTCCCGCGCTGCGGGGTTAAATGTGCAGGAGTTCACAGGTATGCACTACAACCCGTTCATAAAAAAGTATTACCTCGGGCCGGGTATTGATGTGAATTACCTGGGGGTTTTCAGCAAACCCGATGCGTGATACTCAAGCGGTGCTTTTTGATCTGGACGGTACGCTCTTAGATACCGGCCATGACATGGGTTGTGCACTCAATCAACTGCTGCGCGATCATGACCGTTCTCCTCTCCCCTACGAGACAATACGATCCAAGGTATCGCATGGGGCGAATGCACTGGTTGAGCTCGGCTTCGACATGAGTGTGGACGACCCGGATTTCGAGCACCTCCGTCAAGAATTCCTTAATCACTATGAACGCGCGCTATGTATACACACTCAGTTGTTCGATGGTATGAACGATGTCCTGGACCGGCTGGAGGAGGAACAACTTCCTTGGGGGGTAGTCACCAACAAACCAGAGTATTTGACCACACCTCTACTGGAAGAGTTGGATTTAGTCACCCGTGCCGCTTGTGTTGTCAGTGGTGATACACTAGAAAAGCGAAAGCCTCACCCGGAACCGCTGTTGTATGCGTGCCGGTTGGCTGGCGGAACGCCAAGATACTGTATGTACATTGGCGACGCAGAGCGTGACATCGTAGCAGGGAAAAGTGCCGGTATGACCACTCTAGTCGCAACATTCGGATACCTAGCGACCGAAGATCGACCCGAGACATGGGGCGCCGACGGGATGGTGCACAGCCCGGGAGACATTCTGCATTGGATCGACCCCCACAACTGACATGCCTGAACTACCATCTTCACTTGACCTAAACCATCCCATAGTTTTTTTGTTGGCCTGTGTATTCGCGTTTGGCGTCTTCATCGGCTGGCTGTTCACGTACCTCAGTAAATACAAAAAGGTGAACGACTTAACCCGTGCCTTAGACCTCGAAAAGGAAATGAATCGAGAAAGGCATGCAACTATGGAGAAAACGTTCACCGCTTTATCTGCTAATGCGCTACAGAATAATAACCGCGCCTTTGTAGAACTCGCCCAACAAGTACTCGGTCGTTTCCAGGTACAGGCCAAAGGGGACCTGGATCTAAAGCAGCAAGCCATAAAAGACTTGGTGAAACCGATCCGTGACGCCCTGAATAAGACCGAGCAACAATTACAGCAATTAGAGCGCGAACGTCGTGAGAGCCATGGTGCGCTAAACAAGCATTTGGAAACCTTGACCCAAACCCAACAGGCCTTGGAAGGCGAGACACGAAACCTGGTCAAGGCGCTACGCCGTCCTGAAGTCCGCGGCCAGTGGGGCGAACTCACCCTGCGCCGTTTGGCCGAGCTTGCCGGCATGGTCGAACACTGCGATTTTTTACTGCAAGTACATACTCATACAGAAAACGGTTCTCTACGCCCGGACATGATCGTCCATATGCCAGGTGAGCGGCAGGTTGTCGTGGATGTGAAAACACCGCTCGATGCTTACCTCAGTGCCATCGAGGCAGAGGACGAGGCGGAACGGCAAAAACGACTGAAGCTGCATGCACGACACGTGCGCGACCGCGTGCGGGAGCTTGCCGGTAAGCGCTATTGGGATCAGTTCGACAAGGCACCTGAATTCGTCATACTTTTTATCCCGGGAGATCAATTCTTGTCAGCGGCACTGGATGCAGATCCTTCAATGCTAGAAGACGCTTTATCACAGCGCGTAATCCTGACCACCCCAACCAGTTTTGTCGCTTTACTTCGAGCGGTGGCCTATGGCTGGCGCCAGGAGACACTAAGTCAAAACGCCGAGAAGATCCGCGATGTGGGTCAAACGTTGTACCATCGGATAGGTACCCTTGCGGAGCATCTCACAAGACTGGGCAAACACTTGGAAGCAAGCGTTTCTCAATTTAATCGGTTGGTCGGGTCTTTCGAATCGAAGGTGTTGCCCGGTGCACGTAAGTTCACGGAGCTTGGTGTATCCAGCACGAAGGAACCTCCACAACCCACGCAAATTGATGCGACCACTCGTGAATCAAGCTCCGCCGAGCAGTAGTGGCACCGCCTGTCCCCATCTTGCCCTAAGTTGTAGGAGCGACGCCCTCGCTGCGACTTATGCGGGAAGCTATGCCGAATGAGCCGCTCGAAAGTGAGCTTATCCCACCCGGATCTACGTTGTACTACGCGTTTCGACGATTGCCTGATCACCAGCGTTTACCATGTTTAGGCCTTTTTGGCCTCTACCGCGAGTTGCGCGGGTTGGTGTTCACCCAATCGGAAACGGTTTATGTTCAGTTCGGTTGGTGGTACAAGGAACTGGAAAGGATGCTGGCAGGTAAACCGAGGCATCCCTTAACCCGAGCGATATCGACAGGGCAACCTCTTTTCGTAACCCAACCTCTGGATTGGATGAACAGACTCGAGCCTCTGCTCGGTTTGTCCCAATTCGATGACGAACAAGAGTTGTTCGAATTTTGCGTCACAGCGGGTGCGCCATTATCGACTGCTATACACACGCTAAGCGATATAGAACCAAGCGGGGTTTCGTCTATTAACGAGTTTGCGAACGATGTTAGTGTTGCCTACACCTTGTTCGATTTTTTGCAGAACCTGGGAAAATATGTACGCGATGGGATCGTTCCCATTCCCCGGTCGGAACTCGATCGCTCTACTATCCCGGCAAGCGACTTGCTTAAAGCAGGCAACACGTCAACGCTAATCCATGTCATGCAACACCAAACCAATCGAGTTGAGAACACCTTAGCTAGCGCCTATTTAAAGTTACCTACCAGTCAAGTCTCCAAGCAGTACGTTGCCCTGACGATTACGGCGATTCACAAAGCGATCCTGAGGGAAATCCACCACAGTCACTACGACGTGATGAACAATCACATCGACATCACTCCCCTAAGGAAAGCCTGGATCGCTTGGAATACTTACCGAAAGGCCAGGCAAAATCGAAGTGTCTGAAGATCTATTGAACTATAAGCCTGTCGCTGACCTACTGAGAGGCCGGATCATTCTGGTTACCGGTGCAGCGGACGGGATCGGCCGTGCTGTGTCGAAAGGTTTCGCTCGGCACGGGGCCTCCACCATTTTGTTGGACAGGAAGTCCCGTAAACTCGAGACGCTGTACGATGAGATCGTTGACCACAGGTGGCCAGAGCCAACACTGGTTGTGCAAGACCTCAATCAACTTGATTTGCCGCGGGCGGTCGAGGTCAGTGCGGGGATCGAGCATGATTTTCATCGATTGGATGGGTTGCTGCACAACGCGGGTTACTTTAGCGCGCTTACCCCCATGCACAGCATCGATCCAGACGTATGGCAGGAGTCCCTGCAAGTTAATCTGAGCGCGCCTTATGTACTTACCCAGGCATTATTTCCCTTACTTAAAAAATCCAGCTCGGCTTCCATCATTTTTACTTCTGCAGATGTAGGCAGACGTGGTCGTGCGTATTGGGGAGCTTATGCCGTCGCCTACGGGGGTATCGAAACCGTGGCGCAGATTTGGGCCGACGAATTAGAGCAGAACACGAACATCCGCGTGAACACCCTTGACCCGGGCGCGGTGCAGACCAAGATGCGGAATCTCGCCTACCCCGGGGAGGTCGCCGGCTCAAATCGCACACCTGAAGACATCGTCAATGCCTATTTATTCTTAATGGGCGAAGACAGTAAACACATCCGAGGCCAGGCATTGACCATCTAGCTGTCACGGGGACAGTATACTTTCAACATTGAGATTCATCTGTAGGAATTAAGTCTATGGTCGGTTAACAAGACAAATGTTTGGGTAAGAACAGTTTGTTCTTAACTGATCACATTGTCACTTTGCGCCGATCGAATCGCGACGAGGGCGCCACTTCTATAGTTTCATATCCGTTAAAAAGTATACTGTCCCCGGTTTAAACCTCAATTTCGTCAATGGAGGAGATCAATGCATCACTCCATTTTGACAGCACGTTGCGCTCTGTAGCCCCACCGACTACACCTATCTTTGCACCCGCGTTGGCAGCATGGGCCATGGTAAGATCAGCGACCGTATCACCCACCATCATGATTCGGGCTGCATCAACCGAACAAAGTTCGGCGACATGATGTAATACCTTCGCTGAAGGTTTCTGTGGCAGCTCGTGATCATCGCCACAGTAGATTAAATCGAAATAATCCTCGACTTTCAGCATGCTCAATACTTGTAACGTTGGAATGCGATTGTCGGTTGTCACCACGACAGTTCGTATGCCCTTTGCGTTCAAACTCTCTATCGCGCCACGGACGTTGCCTAGAGGCCGGACCGATTGCTCGGTCGGCCCACACGACATGACCGGTGAAAAGGAATCGACGATTACCTGTTCTGCTTCGTGCCACGATAGACCGTGCTGATACAAAACGGTCGACATAATGATATCCGTCTTGGCCAAGGGTACCGTAGCCAGCGGAGCCCCATTCGCCGTTACTCCGGATTCTCTATCGTAGCCCAGGGCCTGATACAACGCGTTTTCAAGCTGATTGTCGTAACCGAGTCGAGTTAACACGGCATCGACCGCTGCGACGGCTCTCCGCCCCCACATGGTATGAAAATCGATCAATGTGCCGTCCTTGTCGAACGCGATGACATCGATATCGAACTGTTGCCCACTGACTTCAACTCGCGGCATCTCGAGGCCTTTGAAAAATGGTGGTTTTCATTTATCCATCCTACCTAGAGAGTTCCAATTATCGTGGCCCGAGCGTCATTGATAAGCGACATTACTTTACCCAGATGAGCGTCGTTAGTATTTCCTAATATGAACCGGCTAGTTTACTGCAACTTCTCCGGGCCGGCCCCTGGCCTGGGAATAGACCCGAGGACCCGGACCGATATAGAATCACCGGACCAACAAACAGAGGATACAAAATATGAGGAGCACATCAAGTTGTGTCAAACAAACTGTGACGGCCGCAATAAGCGCACTGGTTGCTTTCGCGTTATCGGCATCTGTCGCCTTCGCGGAGACTGAGCTGACTGTATATACGGCGGTAGAGGCCGAGGACCTCAAAAAGTACGCGGCCCGTTTTAACGAGGATCATCCAGATATAAAGATCAAGTGGGTACGAGACTCCACTGGTATCGTGACGGCAAAACTGCTGGCGGAGAAAGATAACCCACAGGCCGATGTCATCTGGGGTCTGGCTGCGACCAGTCTGTTGCTGATGAAAGGTGAAGGCATGTTGATGCCCTACGCCCCGGCAGGGTTGGACAAGCTCGACGCAAAATTCGTTGACAAGGATAATCCCCCGACGTGGACGGGGATGGATGCCTGGGTCGCGGCGATCTGTGTCAATACTGTCGAAGCAGAAAAACACGGCCTGCCGATGCCAACTTCTTGGAAGGATCTGACCAAGCCTGAATATAAAGGCCACGTGGCCATGCCCAATCCGAACTCTTCAGGGACGGGCTTTTTGGATGTCTCCAGCTGGCTACAAATGTTCGGCGAAGAAGAAGGCTGGGCGTTTATGGACGCACTTCACGAAAACATCGACCACTATACTCATTCCGGTTCCAAGCCATGTAAACAAGCCGCTCGTGGCGAAGTGGCCATTGGTGTTTCGTTTGCCTTTCGAGGCGCCAAGTCCAAAGCCGAGGGAGCACCATTGGAAATCATCATCCCTTCCGAGGGCATTGGCTGGGACATGGAAGCCACTGCGATTGTTAACGGAACCAAAAACCTGGACGCCGCTAAAAAGTTGGTGGACTGGTCGATCACCGAGAAGGCCAACAAAATGTACAACGAAGGCTATGCCGTGATCGGAATGCAGGCTTTAGCCAAGCCGGTCGAGCACTTCCCGGACAATATTCCCCAAGCCATGATCGACAACGATTTCGAATGGGCGGCCAACAATCGCAAAAAAATCCTGGCCGAATGGCAAAAACGCTATGACTCGAAGTCAGAACCGAAGAGTTAGAAAGCTCTAATCAATCCAAGCCGGTTGCCACTATGGCAACCGGCTTTTTTGCAAAGGACTGCCTTGCCCCAACGTCGTGATGGCCACCGGAACCATTGGGTACAGCACCGTAAAAAAGTGTTAAGGTATAAAATACCAAACACGAAGGGCACTAGTGATGGAAAAAACTACGGCGGGTAACAACGCGACATCGCAGCAGCCTTACCTTCGCATTACCGACCTAACCAAGAAGTTTGGTGCCTTTACCGCGCTCGACAAAATTTCCTTGGAGATTTTTGACGGCGAGTTTGTGTGCTTTCTAGGGCCGTCTGGGTGTGGCAAAACCACTCTATTGCGGGCCATCGCCGGCTTGGATATCCAGACCTACGGTCGAATCGAACAAGGTGGTCAGGACATTTCAGCTTTACCACCAACGGAACGGGACTTTGGCATCGTGTTTCAGTCCTACGCCTTGTTTCCGAACATGACGGTCAGTAAGAACATCGCCTACGGCCTGGAAAATCGAAATGCGGGTAAAAAGGAGATCGCACAGCGTGTAGAGGAATTGCTTGAGCTGGTCGGCCTGCCCGAACAAGCCCAGAAATACCCCGCTCAGCTGTCGGGCGGACAACAACAACGCATTGCGCTTGCTCGCGCACTGGCTACCTCGCCGGGCTTGTTACTGCTTGATGAGCCGTTATCAGCCCTCGATGCAAAAGTCAGGGTCCACTTGAGACACGAGATTCGATCCTTGCAAGAACGTCTAGACGTGACAACCGTCATGGTTACCCACGATCAAGAAGAGGCCCTCACCATGGCCGATCGGATCGTCATCATGAATGACGGGATAATCGAACAAGTGGGAACTCCGTTGGAGGTGTATCGGGAACCCGAGACCGTTTTCGTAGCTGATTTTATCGGCACAATGAATTTCATCTCCGGCACAATCGACGGGGTACAGACGGTGGCGGTCGGCGGTCAATCCCTTCGATGCAATACGGATGGTTTGGCATCAGGTTCTCAAGTCACCGTCGCAGTACGCCCAGAGGACATTGTTGTACACGAGGTTGAGGGTGAGCATGAGAATATATTTAATGTAGTGGTTGCCGAGGTTGAATTTCTCGGATCATTTGTACGGGCGGACCTAGTCGCTGACCAATTTGGTGATAACCGGATGCGCGCCGATTTTTCGATCAATCTAATTCGACGCTTGAACATAGAAGAAGGCGCCAACATTTCGGTACTCATCCCTGCCGAGCGTATCCGGGTTTATTCGGGAAACCCATAGCAACATGTCGGTTACCGCTGATACCGCACGCTTAGCTTTAGAGCGAGTCAAACCCAAGTCCAGTCGCGACGACTGGCAAATGCGGTTTTTCATGCTGGTCATCGGACTGTATTTGTTGGTGGCCCTTGCTTTTCCGCTATATGCGATGCTGTCAAAAAGTTTTCAGAACGACGACGGCGTGTTTATAGGCCTTGCCAACTATGCAGAGTATTTCGGCACACCCGCCCTTAGCTATTCTATAAATAACAGCATTTTCATCGCCGTTATAACAACGTGCATCACAGTAGTGCTCGCGTTCACCTTGGCTTATGCACTGACTCGAAGTTGCATGCCTTTTAAGGGATTTTTCAAATCGGTCGCCATGGTGCCCATCCTCGTTCCGTCTCTGCTGCCCGGCATCGCCCTGGTTTATCTATTCGGCCGACAGGGCATGATTACATGGCTATTATTCGGACATGATATATACGGACCTATTGGCATCGTAATAGCGGAAGTATTTTTCACATTACCCCACGCGATCATCATTATCAGTACTGCCCTTTCTATCGCGGACGCTCGTCTATATGAATCCGCCATCGCGTTACGAGCAACAAAATCGAAGATATTTTTTACGGTTACCCTACCCGGCGTTCGCTACGGATTGATCAGCGCTGCCTTTGTAGTGTTCACCCTCACTATTACTGATTTTGGTGCGCCCAAGGTCATCGGTGGTGACTTCAACGTCCTGGCAACTGATATCTATAAACAGGTAATCGGCCAGCAAAATTTCGAAATGGGAGCAGTGGTAAGCGTAGTCCTTTTGATCCCAGCAGCGGTCGCATTTATCGTCGACCGCATAGTCCAGAAGAAACAGGTAGCGCTTCTATCCGCACGCGCAGTTACACTGATACCGAAACCACACAAACGGTTCGATATGATCATGCTGGGGTACGCCTGCCTCATTAGCGTGTTCATCCTCGGCATGCTCGCAGTGTGTCAATACGCCGCCCTGGTTAAATTCTACCCTTACAATCTGAGCCTTGGGCTCAAGAACTATCAGTTTGATTTAATGGACGGAGGTGGTTGGGATTCTTACTTTAACTCCATTCGGATGGCAACCTATACCGCCTTTTTTGGGACGATCGTAGTGTTCGTGGGTGCATACATGGTAGAGAAAGGACGGGGCTTTAACATCGGGCGTGGCCTGTTTCAGTTTCTAGCCATGATGCCAATGGCCGTTCCCGGCCTCGTCCTCGGACTGGCTTATATCTTCTTTTTTAATGCTCCGAATAACCCGCTCAACTTTCTATATCACGGCATGGCGATTCTGGTGATCAGCACCATTACCCACTTCTATACCGTCAGCCATCTCACTGCCGTGACCGCGCTTAAGCAAATGGATCCCGAGTTCGAAGCCGTGTCTGCGTCCCTCAAACAGCCTTTCTACAAGACTTTTAGCCGGGTCACGGTACCCGTGTGCCTACCGGCCATTCTCGACATCAGCATTTATCTTTTCGTCAACGC
>JASJAT010000146.1 GCA_030066885.1 Arenicellales bacterium
TACGAATAGCAGTGAGGTGGGCGCCACGCGCGATTAAGGTCACGTCTTCCCCCAGATTATGCAGTTTCACGCCCAGCAGACCCCCAATCGAGCCCGCCCCCACTACGCAAATTTTCATCGATCCCCCCCTCTTTTCACATGCAGTCCTGATTTAAAATGATGAACGTCTGTCGCCTTGCTCAGCCGACAAATTCGTTTCTCAGTGTCCCAACGCCATCTATCGTGATTTCAACAACATTTCCGGGCTTCAAGGTACCCACCCCCACTGAAGTACCACAGGCAATAATATCGCCGGGTACCAGCGTCATGTCATAAGATACACGACTTACCAGTTCGTCAGGGGTAAAGACCATATCCGTGATGGGATAGTTTTGTCGTTCGTGCCCATCCACCAATGTGCGGACCCTGAGGCTGAGGGGATCCAGGTCGGTGGCAATGGCCGGTCCAAAGACTCCGAAAGTGTCCGCTGCTTTGCAACGGGTCCACTGTGCGAAAGAGGGGTTTTTATTGAGAAGGTCAAAGGCAGTAACGTCATTGACACAGGTATAACCAAAAACGTATTGCCTGGCTTCGTCAACCGATACCTGCTTACACGTTTTTCCGATCACGATACCGAGCTCTCCTTCGAAAACGATCTTTCCTTCGTATCCCATCGGACGCCGGATCGGTTGACCGGAAGGATGAAAAGAGCTGTTGGCTTTCAAAAAATAAAGTGGGTCCTCCGGGACGGTCAGCCCGAATTTTTCAATCAAAGCATGGAAGTTGTTCGCCATTGCCACCATTTTTGTGGGTGCTGTCGGCGTTAAGATTTCTACCTCATCGAGATTGAACGTACGCTCGGTGCTTTGCGCATTAGAAAACAGGTCACCAACGTATTCTGTCACGCGTGACCCCTCTAAAGAACCAATGCCGTCGACACCTTGGTGGCTAAATCTTACCCATACCGTCATAACTGATGAGCCCGTTGTGCTGGTTATTTTCGCTTGCTGTTAAAAAAGTTTACACTCATCGGTGAAACGGTTACATTATGGCATACGGTATAATGTATACCAAATGCCAGTAAATCGTTCGTCAAACCAAAACCACTAATAGGAGACAATGATGAGTTTTAGCTCTCTTAAGAAACTGGCGTTACTGCCAGTGATCGCGGTGTGTTCATTGGCCGTGATAAGTAGTACCGCATTGGCGCAATGGGCGCCGAAGAAGCCAGTCGAATTTATCATTATGGCTGGCACTGGTGGGGGTGCCGATCAGATGGCACGATTAATGCAGAGCATCATTCAGAAGAATGAATTCTCTAAACAGCCTTTCATTCCCATCAACAAACCAGGTGGCTCGGGTGCAGAAGCCCTGCGCTATCTCAAAGATAAAAGCGGTGATGATCATATTGTCATGATCACGCTCAATAGCTTCTATACAACCCCCCTGCAAAATCCGGACCTTGGTGTTGATATCAGCACGTTTACACCCATTGGACGCATGGCGCTGGACACTTTCTTGCTTTGGGTTCATTCCGATTCTGACATCAAATCGCTCGAGGACTATGTCGGTGCCGTTAAGGTAAAAGGCAAAGATTGGAAAATGGGCGGTACCGGCCAGGGACAGGAAGATTCCTTACTTACTGGCATGCTACAGAACAAGTTTGGCTTTGAGGTGACTTATGTCCCGTTTCCAGGCGGCGGTACCGTAGCCAAGAACTTGATCGGTAAACATATCGATTCGACTGTAAACAATCCTTCCGAGCAACTGGGTTTCTTCGAAGCCGGTCAATCGCGCCCACTGGTGGCTTTTACACCGGATAGACTGCCACAGTTTCCGGATGTCCCCACATCCGCTGAAGTAGGTCATGGTGACCTGGTATATTTCATGCAGCGTAGCATCAATGCTCCCCCAGGCGTATCTGCCGAAGCCCAGGCGTATTACATCGACTTGTTCAAGAAAGTGTTCGATTCCAAGGAATGGCAGGAGTTTTGTGCAAGCGACGGTATCTTCTGTGACGAATGGTTGGCCGGTGATGATTTAGCCGCTTATCATCAGACGGAAAAAGCCAAACACACGGACCTGCTGAAAGGCATGGGTTTGATCAAGTAGATGGTTGGAATATAAAACACCGAAGAGGTGTTTGACCTTGTGTTGAAGAAGGCGGCCCCATGACGACGCGTTCAGCGGAATTGCTGATGGCGGTTCTCATGGGGCTGCTTTCTGTTTTCTTGATGTGGAAAAGTGCCGAATTAGAAATCGGCTGGATACCGGATAGAGGACCCGGTGGTGGTGCCTGGCCGTTTTGGTTGTCGGCGGTGATGCTGGCCTGCTGCATCATCACGATTTTTCGTTGGTGGCGTAAAGCAACACCAGAATCCCGTTCAAGCGTCGAATTTATGGACAAGAATACGCGACGCATTAACTACATTACAGTCGGTTCTTTGGTAGCTCTACTTGGACTCACGCACATCATAGGTATTTATTTTTCCATTTTTTTGTTTTTGCTGTTCTACCTCAGATTCGTCGGGCGCCACTCTTGGCTGTTAACCGGAACCCTATCCGTCGCTTCGCCCGTTTTTTTGTTTTTCTTCTTCGAGGCCATGCTAAAGATCCTGCTGCCCAAGGGTTACTCCGAGCCACTGTTCTACCCGTTGTATCAAATAATATATTAACAACCGAAAGGAGTAGTCGTGGAAATACTTGATGCCCTGTTACAAGGTTTCGCGACGGCGCTATCACCTCAGAATCTAATGCTGATGATGTTGGGGTGCATCATTGGGCTCTTCGTGGGTGCCATGCCTGGACTGGGTTCGGTCAACGGCGTCGCCATACTTCTTCCAGTCACTTTTTTAGTTCCACCGACCGGTGCGATTATATTTCTCGCTGCGGTTTACTACGGCGCGATGTACGGAGGTGCGATCAGTTCGATCATGCTCGGTATACCTGGCGCGTCGACTGCCGTCGCTACCGTGTTTGACGGACGACCACTGGCTCTTCAGGGTAAGGCGGACTGGGCGTTGGTCGCGGCTGCGGTCGGATCATTTGTCGGAGGGACGGTGTCGGTCATCCTGTTCACCTTATTTGCCCCGCCGTTGGCTGATTTTGCATTGAAATTCGGGCCGCAAGAAGAATTCGCCTTGATGATGTTGGCCTTCGCAACCTTCATCGGGCTCGGCGGTGACGACATACCCAAAACAATATTCTCGATTGCCGTCGGCCTAGTGCTCGCGGCCGTCGGTCTGGATGAGATCTCGGGCCAGCCCCGTATGATCTTTTTCGATTTGCCGGGCTTCTATCACGGTATTAATTTTCTGGTTCTGGCCATTGGTATATATGGCATAGGCGAAATCCTGTGGACCCTCGAGACTAGTCAGGGCGACGTCAAAGTATCGCAGGCCTCGTTTGCCGCAAAACGAATTGTCGACGCGTTTAAAAAACTCAAGGCCTCAATCGTCACAATAATCAGTTCGTCCTTCTTAGGCTATTTCGTCGGCATCCTGCCCGCGGCAGGGGCAACCCCAGCTTCCTTAATGGCCTACGGGGTGGCCAAGACCATGTCGAAAGACCCGAATACGTTTGGCAAGGGCAACATGTCGGGAGTGGCCGCGCCGGAAACGGCAAACAACGCTGCCAGTACGGGTTCTATGCTGCCGATGATCACCTTGGGCATTCCCGGCTCACCGACAACCGCCATCTTGCTTGGCGGCATGATCATTTGGGGCCTGAGGCCCGGCCCGTTGTTATTCGTGAACCAGCCGGAGTTCGTATGGGGTTTAATTGGTAGTCTCTATATGGCCAACTTTTTTACGGTCATTATCAATATAGCTTTCATTCCGCTGTTTGTGTCTGTTCTAAAACTACCGTTTACTATTCTTGCGCCCATTATCTTCGTGCTTTGTATAGTCGGTGGGTATGCCCCGACGCAAGACCTGCACGACGTTTGGCTGATTGTCATCTTCGGGGTGGTGTTTTATTTATTGCGGAAATTGAATTATCCGGTTGCACCTGCGGTACTGGCCATTGTACTGGGACCACTCACCGAACGTGCACTACGCCAGAGCCTGGTGGCGGAACAAGGCGATATAACCACCTTTATCGAGCGGCCCCTTTCGGCGACGATTTTAGTGCTGGCCGTCCTTCTAATTGTGTTACCGGCGATCAAAATGGCACGTCAGAAAAACAATCGCACATCGGTTGCCGATGGAAAGCAACCATAGTTCTGCTTGAAAGATATGGCCCGTTCCTCAATCACTCTATCCCCGTTGGAAGAGAACTTTGTTCTCAAAGACAAGGTTTATAAAGCCTTGAAAGAAGCGATAACCGAAATGGATATTTACACCAGCGACAAACCACCGCGCCTGGATGAGCGCACCTTAGGCGAGAAACTCGGCGTTAGTCGCACGCCTGTCCGAGAGGCATTGTCGCGCCTGGAACAAGAGGGCTTGGTCCGGACGATCCCCCGACGCGGTGCTTTTGTTGTTCGCAAATCAAAGCAAGAGATCCTGGAAATGATCTATGTCTGGGCGGCTTTGGAAGGCATGGCGGCTCGGCTGGTCACCTTGAACGCAACCGATGAAGAAATAAAAGAGTTGAGGGATTTTCTGACCTATGATGATTCGGATGAAGCCCGTGCCCACATTGACGAATACTCGGAAACCAATATCCAGTTTCACCAAACGATTATCAGGCTGAGCAAATCGAAACTCCTAATAGAGTTGACACAGAATTTATTTATACACATGAAATCGATCCGCGCCCAAACAATTAAAGAGCGGGATCGAGCATCCCAATCCATAATTGATCACACACGTATTATCGAAGCGCTGGAGGCGAGGGAGACCGAGCTTGCCGAGCAACTTGTGCGAGACCACGCACTGAACCTCGCTGAACACGTCCGTAAGTACGTCAAATACTTAGATTGAGTCGGGAATGGCCAAGCACATTCATACATTGATCACGAATATGAGGAGAATGAACTTATGTCAACGCCAATGAAAATATCCGACACAGCAACGGACACGCTGGCTCAGAAGAGCCGGGCTGAAGATATTATCTCCGGGGGGCATCTGGTAGCGAAAGCGCTCAAAATGGAGGGTGTGGATACGATCTTTACCCTTTGCGGTGGACACATTATCGATATCTATGACGGTTGTCTCGATGAGGGTATTCGCATCGTGGACGTCCGTCATGAACAAACCGCAGCCCACGCCGCGGACGGTTATGCCCGGCAAACGGGTAAACTGGGTTGTGTCGTAACAACCGCTGGTCCTGGTTGTACGAATGCCGTGACAGGCGTCGCTACAGCCTTTCGATCGGAAAGCCCGATCCTGCATATTGGTGGGCAAAGCTCGCTCACTCAGCACAAGATGGGTTCGCTCCAGGATTTGCCTCACGTCGACATGATGACGCCGATTACAAAATTCGCATCCGGTGTGTTTTCTACAGAACGGGTAGCTGACATGGTTTCCATGGCAGCGCGGGAATGTTTTAACGGTGCCTATGGACCGTCTTATCTGGAAATACCGCGCGATATATTAGACCGTGAAATCCCACTGGAGTCCGCCGCTATTCCCAGTCCAGGCGCCTATCGTTCTTCTGTTCGATCCCTCGGCGATCCAGCCGACATTGAAAAGTTGGCGGATATATTAGTGAAATCCGAGCGTCCAGCAGTGTTGTTCGGTCAGCAGGTTTGGATGTGTCAAGGCCATCAGGAGGCCGTCGATTTTGTTCGTGCCCTTGATATTCCCGCCTATATGAACGGAGCGAGTCGCGGCATACTGCCCCAGGGCGACCCGCATCATTTTGATCGTACTCGCAGCGACGCATTTAAGAATGCCGACGTGATACTGATCGTCGGTACGCCGTTCGACTTCCGGATGGGTTACGGTAAACGCATTTCCAAGAAAGCAACCTTGGTCCAGATAGACCAGAGTTATGCCACGGTTGGAAAGAACCGCGACATAAGCCTCGGCCTCGTCGGCCATCCGGGCGCTATTCTGGCTGCGGTTGAACAGGCCGCTTCTGGGCGAATCGACAATGGACCACGTCAGGCACGCCAGGAGTGGATGAAAGAACTGCGCACGATCGAGGCAACTAAACTCGACAAGTTGATGCCCATGTTCACCACCAACCAGAATCCGATCCATCCCTATCGCCTGGCCTGGGAAATCAACGAGTTTCTGGGTGAAGACACAATATATATCGGTGACGGAGGCGATATCGTGACGATTTCAGCGCAGGCAGTGCGCCCGCGCAACCCTGGACAGTGGATGGATCCGGGAGCATTGGGGTCGCTTGGTGTGGGAACCGGTTTTTCTATGGCCGCAAAACTCGCTAACCCCGGCAAAGAAGTCATGTGCCTGTACGGCGATGGCTCTTTTGGAATGACAGCGTTTGATATGGAAACTGCTCAAAGATTTGGCGCACCATACCTTGCCGTCGTGGGTAACAACTCCGCTATGAATCAGATTCGATACGGTCAAATCGCCAAATACGGTGAAGAACGCGGCAACATCGGTAACAAATTGGGTGACGTTCCATTCAGTATATTCGCCGAAATGATTGGTGGTTATGGTGAGGAAGTAAAAGAAGCCGACCAGATTCAACCGGCGTTGCGTCGCGCCCGTGAAGCCATAGCGAAAACAGGTAAATGCGCCGTAGTCAATGTTTGGGTTGACCCCGATGAATATGCGCCGGGCACCAAAGCGCAGACCATGTACAAATAAATCTGCTGAGCAGCATAGAGTTCGTTTGGACAGTTAGTAATCTTCTAGAAGAGAGGTTAGGAAACAATGAAGGCACTCACGGGAGTGAGAATCTTAGACTTCACTCATGTACAGTCGGGTCCAACCTGCACACAGTTGCTTGGTTGGCTAGGGGCGGATGTAATCAAAGTAGAGCGTCCTGGAGTAGGGGATGCGACTCGAAAGCAATTGGTCGATATCGAAGGTGCCGATTCGCTGTACTTTACCATGCTCAACCACAACAAACGCTCCCTTACACTCAACACCAAGAACGAAACTGGAAAACAGGTTTTGGAGCGTCTGATAAAGGAATGTGACGTGATGGTCGAGAACTTCGCGCCGGGCGCACTCGACCGTATGGGATTTTCTTGGTCGAAGATTCAAGAGTTAAATCCGCGCATGATCATGGCGTCGGTTAAAGGATTCGGTCCAGGACCCTATGAGGATTGCAAGGTTTATGAAAACGTCGCGCAGTGTGCCGGCGGTGCGGCTTCAACCACCGGTTTTCTCGACGGTCCGCCGTTGGTAACCGGAGCGCAGATCGGGGACTCGGGCACGGGTTTGAATCTGGCGTTGGGCATTGTCGCGGCACTCTACCAACGCGTGCAAACAGGTCGTGGTCAGAAGGTCCTGGCACCGATGCAGGACGGTGTACTCAATCTATGTCGCGTTAAATTACGTGATCAACAACGCCTGCTACAGGGTCCGTTGAAAGAGTATTCCCAGTACAGCGACGGCATCGAATTCGGTGAAGCTACACCCCGGGCTGGAAACGATTCTGGCGGTGGTCAACCCGGTCGCATCCTCAAATGCAAAGGGTGGGAAACAGATCCAAACGCGTATACCTACTTCATTACGCAGGCGGCGGTGTGGAAAAACATCTGTGACGTTATAGGTAAACCGGAGTGGAAAGAAGATCCAGACTATGCAACCCCACCGGCGCGATTGCCGCGACTCAACGAAGTGTTCGACGCTATCGAGCAGTGGACAATGACAAAAACCAAATACGAAGTTATGGATATCTGTAACCCTCTCGATATTCCGGTTGGCCCCATTCTTTCGATGAAGGAGCTTTCAGAAGAGGCGTCTCTTCGCGAAACCGGAACGGTTGTTGAAGTCGATCATCCAGAGAGGGGCGCATACCTCACGGTGGGTTGCCCGATTAAGATGTCGGATTCACAGGCAGAAGTAACACGAGCTCCGTTACTGGGTGAGCACACAGATGAAATACTCAAGGACGTATTGGGTTATTCTGAAGACGACATCTTTGCAATCAAAGAGTCAGGCGCGGTTTAGCCCGCATATTGCACCAAGGCGACCGTGTATTGCATCTAAGTTCCTAAATTGATGGTTGAACAATGTTTGATCCTTCGATGAGTATAGTTTGTCTTTGTAGTCGGCCTACCCCGGCCCTGGCTGGTCCAGGTCCGCTTGGACTTGGGCTTCACTCAAGCCATAGCTACGGCTATGCCTTGAGTTCCAACCCGGCGTCCAACCAACCCTGTCCTGCGCCATCATCCGGGGTCCTGATGCAATATACGGGCCTAGTTTTAAACAAAGATTGGAGAAATTAGCATGCGTATAGTCGTTCACGGACAACAGGCCTTTGGGCGAGCTGTTTTAGAGCGTCTGCTTGAGAACGGTGAAAACGTAGTCGCGGTTTGTGTTGCACCGGACAAAGAGGGGCGTCCGGTAGATCCCCTTAAGGAGTTGGCATTGGAGCATAGTCTTCAAGTCCATCAGCCAGAATCTTGGAAAACGGACGAAGCTCTGCAATTGATGAAATCGTTTGAAGCGGACGTGTGTATGATGGCCTATGTGTTGCTTTTCGTACCCGAGGCAGTACTCAACGCACCCAAATATGGTTCTTTTCAATATCACCCCTCACTGCTTCCGATGCACCGAGGCCCGTCATCAATCAACTGGCCGATTGCTATGGGAAAAACCTCCACCGGTCTGACTATTTTCTGGCCGAATGACGGTCTGGACGAAGGTCCCATCCTGTTGCAAAAGAGCTGCGACATTGGTCCTGATGAAACATTGGGTGACGTGTATTTCGGTAAGCTATTTCCAATGGGGGTGGATGCGATGATCGAGTCGCTAGAGCTTGTCAAGCAGGGTAAAGCACCGAGAATCGAGCAGGACCTTGGCCAGGGCTCATATGAATCCTGGTTCAAGAAATCCGATGCTGAGCTGCGTTGGAATAAACCGGCGCAAGAGGTCTACAACATCATTCGTGCCAGCAATCCGCAACCTGGTGCATGGACGGTTCACAACGGTGTTGAACTCAAAATATACGATTCTCGACTATCTGATGCGAGCGGTGAACCGGGCGAAATTATCGCCATAGGAGATGAGGGATTTACAGTCGCTGCGGGTCAGGGTGCGATTGATGTGAAGCGCGTTCGAGCAGAGGGAGGCAAGGTTCCAGCAAAAGAATACACTACGTCGAGCGGTCTATCGGTTGGGGATAAACTGGGTTAACCCTCTATTTAGCCACCAGCCGCGCGACCGTAAAACCCTAACGACTAACTCGAGAAAACAATGAGTGATATTGAAATTGCACGTGCAGCGACGATGCAACCGATTGGGGAGGTTGCGAAAAAACTGAATATCCCGGCGCACGCACTACAGCCTTATGGTCATACCAAAGCCAAAGTCTCGCTGGACTACATTAAGTCTCTCAACGATAAACCGTCTGGCAAGCTTATCTTGGTTACTGCCATCACACCCACCCCTGCAGGAGAGGGGAAAACCACTACATCCGTGGGTCTCAACGACGGTTTGAATCGCATCGGCAAGAAAGCCGTGGTGTGCCTGCGCGAGCCGAGTTTGGGGCCATGTTTTGGCATGAAGGGAGGTGCCGCCGGCGGTGGTTATGCCCAAGTTGTGCCAATGGAAGAGATCAACCTGCATTTCACCGGCGATTTCCATGCTATTGGTGCTGCCCATAACCTGCTGTCCGCATTGGTCGACAACCACCTCTACTGGGGTAATGAAGCTGGTTTCGATTCACGGCGCGTGGCTTGGCGTCGCGTCGTGGATATGAATGATCGCGCACTTCGTTCTATTGTGAATTCTCTGGGTGGAGTGGCAAACGGATATCCACGTGAAGATGGTTTTGACATAACCGTCGCGTCCGAAGTCATGGCTATCTTTTGTTTGGCCAATGACATGGACGATCTACAAGACCGGTTGAGCAGGATTATTGTGGGCTACACCAAAGATCGTACGCCCATTCGTGCAGCACAAGTTAAGGCCCCGGGACCCATGGCCGTGCTGCTTAAAGATGCGTTGGCACCCAACCTGGTGCAGACCCTGGAAAATAATCCAGCCTTCATACATGGTGGCCCGTTTGCCAACATTGCGCATGGTTGTAACTCGGTCATTGCCACCAAAGCAGCACTAAAATTGGCGGATTACGTAGTAACCGAAGCGGGTTTTGGTGCAGATTTAGGCGCCGAAAAGTTTTTTGACATAAAGTGTCGCAGCGCGGGTTTAAAGCCAGACACAGCGGTCATCGTTGCCACTGTTCGCGCCCTCAAGATGCACGGCGGTGTAGCTAAAGAAGACTTAAACAGGGAAAATGCTGAGGCAGTTAAAAAAGGGTGTACAAACCTTGCCCGGCATATACGAAACGTTAAATCTTTTGGAGTACCGGTGGTGGTGGCTATCAATCGATTCGTCACCGACACCGATGCTGAAGTAGCAGCGATTCGAGACACGGCAGTCGATTACGGAACACAAGCTTTTGATTGTACACACTGGTCTGATGGTGGCGCTGGTGCTGAGCAGCTCGCTGCACACGTGGTAAAGGTTGCCGACAGCGGCAACAGCCAATTCTCACCGATATACGACGACGATATGCCCCTTTGGGACAAAATAAAAACTGTGGCGACCAAAATCTATGGGGCCGAAGACATTATTGCCGACAAAAAAGTACGCAACCAGGTCAATGACTATCAACAGGGTGGCTTTGGTCAGTTGCCTATATGCGTAGCCAAAACTCAGTATAGTTTTTCAACTGACCCTAATCTTAAAGGGGCGCCCAGTGGACATATGGTGCCGATACGCGAGGTTCGACTGTCCGCAGGAGCAGGCTTCCTGGTGGTCATCTGTGGCGAGATCATGACTATGCCGGGTTTACCGCGGATACCCGCCGCCAACAATATATTTATTAACGATGCCGG
>JASJAT010000147.1 GCA_030066885.1 Arenicellales bacterium
GGATGATGGAACCTTTATCCGAAATTGCGCTGTCGGCGCCGGAAGAAGTCAAAATCGAGCCCCATTACACCTGGATTGCATTGGGCACTGGGTGTGATCGTTACCGCGATATTCTTGAAGTGAGTAATTCGGATATCTGCATTCGTTTCATTGCTGGTAGTTTTCCTCATGCGTTGGATGTGGCCCGCATGGCGGTAGAAGGGATAAGGTCAGGTAAAACCCTGCTGGCGGAACAGGCTGTGCCGCACTATGTGAGGAACAAAGTCACCCAATGAACGGGGGACAGTATATTGATATTCTCATTGATAGTGCGGCAACCGAATCGCGCCGAGGGCGCCGCTCCTACAGTCTTTTATAAGTTAAAAGTATACTGTTCCCTGTTTACTAGCACAGAACCGAAAACGATCGTTTATCAATCAGCTTGCTGTCTATGGCCAGGTGTAGTTCCCACTTACCGATAAACTCGTCCATTCCTGCACTGGGATTCATGAATGCGACTATGGCGGCTTCCATCGGGCGATGCAGTTTCAACCAGACCCATATTCTTTCCGTGTTGCCGTGGACCATAAACTCGTACTCGGTATGCTCACGATCCTTCCCCCGCGGGTCGCGCCAGATCGCATCCAATTTGTGTTTGTCCCGAGACAATCCGTCGAGTTCGATGACAGCGTAGATCTTGTCGTTACAGCTGAACTGGGTCTCAGGTTGCGCCAGCGGTACGCCTTCTTGCTCGCTGGCGGTCAGGTAGATATTGTGGCCGGGTGTAGCGAACGTCAGTGGACTGATCAGGAAACCCGCAACCCAGGCCAGGGTACCAAGTTTTTTTATCATTTTATGGATTTTATCATAGCCTACTAATGGTTTTTTTTATCATGCGGCTTCTACTACTTCGGTCGTTTCTTCACACGGGGCACTCAGCACGACTTGGTGCCTGACCACCAAATTAATGGGGTCTCCATTAACAAAGTCATGGCCGCGATACTGAATGGTCAAAGCGTAGGTATCCGGGGATCGCGAATCCTTGCTTATCCATTCTCTTAGGGTCGCCGTGTCCACGACAATGATGTCGTCGGTAACTGTTACCGGGTCGGTACTGCCATTGAGGCTGATGTTAGCCGTTATGGATCGGAAATTTCTTTGTGACAATCCAGGTGCACCTGGACTGACGGGTTGATACGTAACAGTGTAGCTGTCAAACGTCACTCCCTGGGGCTGGAACGGGAAAGCATAGGTACCCCGCGGATCCTGCAAGGTAAATGTGATTTCTGCGGTGACTGCTGTCAGAGAAGTTTCCGGGGTTAGCTGCGCCAGGTGTGTTCCCGGGGTTAGCGGCTCTGCTCCTAACGCTACGTCGCAGCCATTTCCCGCATTGGTGAGAGGCCAATGACTCTCAGCCGGCTCGATTGAGGCGAACAAGAGTAAACCGGTATTTCCGGTGCTGGTACCGACTCCTCCCGCTTTGGATGTAGTGGCACCGCTTCCGCAGGAGCTGACGAAAACGGCTACAAATAGAATAACGAATAGGCGCTGCAACAATATGATCATACCATTAAACTCTTTATTATCAGGGGGATAAAAAGGTTTTCAAAAGTCCACTCTTAAGGAGTATAGATCCTTTAAGCGAAAAGGAAAGGAGCGAGGTAAGTTTATTGTGGGCATTCGTCGGAAGCTTGAGTGACCTGAGTAATTGCAGGCTGGACACGCGCGAATTCAACCGCGGTACCGCGGGTTCGGACCACTTCAACCGGGTGTCCTGACAACAAGATTGTAGTACCGGGTTCCGGAATGGCTTCCAGGTGTTCCAATATCAAGCCGTTTAGGGTTTTCGGCCCTTCTTGCGGCAATGTCCATGTCATACGGCGGTTGAGTTCCCTGATGTTGGCATTGCCTCGAACCAGATAACTTCCGTCTGGTTGTGCTTGGATCTCATCAGAAAAGCTAGGGATGTTGGCCGTGAATTCGCCGACGATTTCTTCTAGTACTTCTTCCAGGGTGACCAGACCCTTGATATCACCATACTCATCGACAACCAGGCTGAGCGTGCGGCGCTTATTTTGCAGGTTCAACAGATGTTGCGTGATTTTTGTTCCTTCCGGTACAAAATAAGGTTCCCGCATAATCTGCTTCAATTGCTCTTTATTGAAACCGCTGGTTTGACTCAAGTGCAACACTTTTCTTAAATGTAAAACACCTATGATGTTATCCAGAGATCCTTGAAAGACAGGCAGCCTGGTATGGTGACTGGTCGCCAGTTGATCGACGATAAGCTCCCAGTCATCGTCAATGTCGATGGCTTCTATGTCCGAGCGCGGCAACATAACGTCTTCTACTGAAATCTTTTCTAGCTCCAAGATCCGCAATAACATCTTCTGATGTGGCTTCGGGAGACGGGCGCCTGATTCCAGTACAGCAACGCGCAGTTCCTCAGGGCTCAACGAATCCGATTTCGTCCCGGCACGCATGCCAAACAAAGCTAAAAATGCACCAGCGAATTTGTTAACCAACCAAACGATGGGATGGGCCATTTTGGCCAGGCCGTACAATATGTAGGCGGCCGGAAGTGCGATACGTTCGGGATAGGTAGCAGCCATGGTCTTGGGCGCGACTTCGGCGAATATGAGAATAACCAGGATCAGAATGCCACCGGCGATGGCGACTGCCAGATCGCCGAAAAGACCCAACGCAATCAGGGTGGTGACGCCGGAAGCGGCGATGTTCGCCGCATTATTGCCAAGGAGTATTGTTCCTAACAGGCGATCGGGTCGATCCAGTAAATACTGCGCTAACCTTGCGCCTCGATTCCCACGTTCGGCAAGCGCTTTAAGGCGGTAACGATTGACCGCCATCATGGCTGTCTCCGAGGCAGAAAAGAATCCGGATAACACTATTAATAAGATGAGCACAATGACCAGTGTGCCCACCGAAATATCGTTCAACGAGGATTCCCCGTGTGACCCTTTCCGCTATTCTAGCTGGTATTACTCAACGCCACATTTGATCGGTTGAAGTCCACCCCAGCTTTCTAGCCATTTGTAACTTGCTAAAGCAACAGAACCTCGACCACGTACTTCGTGCCGAAGTACCCGAGCACCAGAACAATAAATCCCCCGATAGTCCAGTGTGCAGCGTGCCGGCCCCGCCAGCCAAAGCGAAAATGTCCTATCAACAGAATCCCGAAAATCAACCAAGCTAAAATGGACAACACGGTGTGGTGGTTAAATGTCAGTGTGACACCCAATAAGGATTTGGTGTATATCGCGCCACTGACCAGCGTGAGTGTGAGTAAGGCAAAGCCGATCCCGGTAAGAACGAACAACAGCCCCTCCATGGTTTGAATGGGGGGTAACGCGTTGAGCAATCGCCCGGGATCCCGCTGACGCAAGCGCCGCTCCTGCGCACTTAACAGCAAGGCCTGGACTACAGCCAGACTGAGAAAGGCGTAGGCCAGTATCGAAACGATCAAATGTGCTGTTAGGGGTCTTGAAGGCTCGACCGATCCTTCGCTGCCGACTGGCCAAAACCAGGCAGCAATAATGGCAGCCGCAGCAGTAGGCATAACCACCGCACCTAGATTTTCAATCGGCCGCGTGATTGCAATGACGGTAAACGCAGCGGCCACGGCAAATGCGACGATGGAAAAGGCGTTGGTCAACCCCAAGCTCCATTCAGGGTGGGGTGCCAAGTCTAAATAGAGAATGATGGCATGTAGGATCACTGCAACGGCTGATAAGATCAGTACAGGCAGTTTGTTTGTCGTCCCACTTTTTCCGGAAAACAATTGCCGGATAAGTAAACCCCCCGCGACGATATACAGCAAAGCGGCAGTTGCGTTTAGAATCTGCATTGTCATAAAGGTTAATCGTATCAGATTAGTGGAGACTAGAGCGTGTTTGAACATTTGAGTGATCGCCTTCGGCAAACCGTAAAACGGGTACGGGGACGGGCCCGAATAACGGAGGAAAACGTCAAAGATACGTTGCGAGAGGTTCGCATAGCATTGCTGGAGGCTGATGTCGCTTTGCCTGTGGTTAAGACATTCATCGCACAGGTACAAGAGCGTGCCGTGGGCCGGGATGTCATTGGATCTCTTACTCCGGGCCAAGCAGTAATCAAGGTGGTTCACGAAGAGCTCATTAGCCTCATGGGGCAGAAAAGTGAAGGTCTGGCCCTTCAGGTACGTCCCCCCGTACCAATCTTGCTGGCGGGATTACAGGGCTCGGGTAAGACCACAACTGTCATAAAACTGGCGAAGTGGCTTACCCAGAAGCAAAAGAAGCGCGTTTTGGTGGCCAGTGCGGACATCTATCGTCCAGCTGCAATCCAGCAGTTGGAGAAGCTGGCCGGTGATGCGGGTATCGACTTCTTTTCATCGTCATCGACATCCCCGCTCGACATTGCCTCAGCGGCCCTTACCCAGGCCCGTAACGCTAGTTTTGACATACTCATTATGGATACCGCGGGTCGGTTGCATGTGGACGACAGCATGATGCAGGAAATAAGAGAGATCCATGCGCGTTTGCAGCCTGTCGAAACGCTGTTTGTGGCAGACAGCATGACCGGGCAAGACGCGGTCAACAGTGCCTCTGCATTTAATGACGCACTTGCTCTGACAGGGGTGATATTGACCAAGACCGACGGTGACGCACGTGGCGGTGCGGCACTTTCGATTCGCCATGTAACCGGGCAACCCATCAAGTTTCTGGGTACCGGAGAACAAATCGATGCATTGGAGGTGTTTCACCCTGATAGATTGGCCTCACGAATACTGGGTATGGGAGACGTCTTAAGTCTGGTCGAACGGGTCGAGGAAAAGGTTGACAAGACTAAAGCCGAAAAGCTTGCTAAGAAACTAACAACCGGCAAGCGGTTCGACCTGACTGATTTTCGGGATCAAATCCAGCAGATGGAAAAAATGGGCGGGATTAGTAGCATGCTGGACAAACTTCCAGGATTGGACGGTGTGCCCAGCCATGTGGTGAATCAAGTCGATGATAGGCAGTTTAAGCGAGTCGTCGCCATCGTCGACTCGATGACACCCCAGGAACGACGGCACCCCGCCATTATTAAGGGGTCGCGCAAACGCAGGATCGCCGGTGGCTCGGGCACGCAGATTCAAGACGTCAATAGATTGCTCAAACAGTTCACTCAAATGCAGAAGATGATGAAAAAGATGCGCAAGAGGGGGGGCATGAACCAGCTGCTGGCGGGTATGAAAGGAAAGCTCCCCGGTGCGCCTTTTTGAGCACAATATTGGGACGGAGAGATTTAGTTAAATCTCTCTGTCTTCTTTTTTTGTTTAGTGTTTTATTTCAATGAGTTACGAACACGACTCGCGTATCGTCACACAGCATGAAGGATTTGTACCCCGCCCTACGGTCACCCTAAAACCCAAGCTCACGCAATATTCTGAAAAATAAGCGATTCAGCAGTTTTCATTGACCGGCAGTGAGGATACAATCGCGCCCCTTTGAACTTTCAATAGAGACAATCAAGTAAGGTTTTTGTTAATGGTTAGAATTCGGTTGGCCCGTGGTGGTGCTAAAAAGAGGCCCTTTTATTCTATCGTGGTGGCAGACCAGCGCCGCTCTACACAGGGACGATTTATCGAGCGGGTGGGGTTCTTCAATCCAAGAGCTAGCGGTGATGAAGAACGTCTGCGTATTGATAGCGAGCGAATCGCGTATTGGATTAGTCGAGGTGCACAGCCCTCTAGCCGGGTAGATCAGTTGCTAAAGAGTGTCGCGGAGTAATCCATTCCAGTTGAGACAGACAAAGTCGAATACATCGAGCTTGGGAAAATCGTTGGTGTATGGGGCGTCAAAGGCTGGGTCAAGGTTCACTCTCACACAAGGCAAAAGGAGGATATCCTTAGTTATAAAACTTGGTTTCTAGGCGAGGAGCGGGAAAGCCATCGTCTAACAGGTGGCCACGTGCAGGGATCACGGGTTGTCGCCTCCCTGGACACGCTGAATGGTCGAGAAGTTGCTCAGCACTACGTCGGAAAGGTCATCGCGGTACGCGCGTCCGATCTGCCAACGTTACAGGATGGAAGCTTTTACTGGACCGAGATAGAAGGTCTCGAAGCGGTCACCACTTCGGGGACGAAGCTAGGTGTAGTTGATCGTTTATTCGAAACGGGCGCCAACGATGTAATGGCTATCAAGTGCGGCAGCGAGGAAATATTGGTCCCCTACGTGCGGGAAGTCGTGCGCAGGGTTGACCTGGAAAGAGGTGTTATTGAAGTGGACTGGGAGGCAATCGGTTAGTTACCTCCTGAGTGATTGAATTCAAGATGGGAGATTGCCTATGCGTTTCGATGTCATTACGATCTTCCCCAAAATGTTTCAAGCGGTAACAGACCATGGGATAACCAGACGTGCTGTTGAGGCTGGCAAATTGGAAGTCTGTTGCTGGAACCCCAGGGACTTCAGTGAAGGTGAGTACCGAGCAGTGGACGACCGGCCGTATGGTGGCGGCCCCGGTATGGTCATGATGGCCAAGCCTTTGGCCGAAACCATAAAAGCGATACGTGCTAAAGTGGGTGAGGAACCGTGGTTGTTTTATTTAAGTCCACAGGGCCAGCTGTTAGATCAGGATACTGTTGCCGACCTTACGGTCAAAGAAAATTTGATCTTGTTGACCGGCAGGTACGAAGGCGTAGATGAGCGATTGTTGAATGCCTATGTCGACAAAGAGTACTCGATCGGAAATTATGTATTATCCGGTGGTGAGTTGGCAGCAATGGTAGTGATTGACACCGTTGCACGGCAGTTGCCCGGGGTTTTGGGCAACGAGGAGTCGGCCGAGCAAGATTCGTTTGTGGCTGGACTTTTTGATTGTCCGCACTACACAAGACCGGAAGATTTTGAAGGCGTTCGAGTACCAGAGGTATTGTTAAGCGGGAATCATAAAGAGATTCAACGCTGGCGAGTTAAACAATCATTGGGTCGAACGTGGATGCGTCGACCGGAATTATTGAAAACCGTAGATCTGGATGAGGAACAAAAAGCTCTGTTGGAAGAGTTTAAAGCAGAACAGAAGTAGGAGTGAAGAACATGGCCAACCTGATACAAGAACTTGAAGCGGAACAGACTAAGACCGACGTACCTGAATTTAACGCGGGCGATACCGTAGAGGTCCATGTACGTGTCAAAGAAGGAAACCGAGAGCGTTTACAAGCGTTTGAAGGTGTGGTGATTGCAAAACGCAATAGAGGTCTAAATTCGTCTTTCACGGTACGCAAGATCTCTTACGGGGAAGGCGTGGAACGTGTGTTTCAAACCCATAGCCCACTGATTGCAAGCGTTAAGGTGAAACGACGTGGTGACGTACGTAGAGCCAAGTTGTACTACCTGCGAGAGCGAACCGGTAAAGCCGCACGTATCAAGGAAAAGATTTAAGCACCGGCAACAGCGTTTACGACAAGAGGGTTTGCCGCAAGCCCATTTGTTGAGAGCGGGTAATGTCACTCAAGCCATTAGTCATCGTTTGCGGGATTATACTGCTGGGGGGAGCAGCCCGAGCACAGACCAATTCCAACGATCTATTCGAACGGGTTGAGTTATTAGCAGCGAACGGAGCCACACAACTGGCCTTGCGTCTGTTGGATAGCAGCCAGCCGCCGGTGGAAGAGACCGAAAACTGGTTGCGAGCGGAACAGGCCCGATTTTCGATATTTAGAAAGCAAGGCGATTGGGAAATGCTGACGCGGCGGTTGGATAAGGTTCCGGCGGAGCTCCCATTGATCCATCAGCACCGTCTGTTTACCCATGCGGTCGAACTTCTTCTTCAGTCAGGGCGGGGGACTGAGAGCAGGGAATACCTACGCGACTTAGTTTGGCGCGGTAGCGGCGATTCGGTTCAAATCTCATACTGGAGGAGGTTGCTGATACGCAGCTATCTCCTACAAGATAAGTTAGTTGACGCGCAAATCGCCATGGGGAGATATCAAAAAGAATACGCCCCAACGGATCAGAATTGGTCGTATTTGTATGGCCTAACCCTGTTGAAGTCTGGTTCATTTGATCAAGCCGCTGCGCAATTCTCGTTGGGTCAGAGCGCACGGGCACGGGTGCTGAGACTATTGAGTCGGCTGCGTGCCGGGATAGATGGCGCTAAGAATGTGTTGGATCAAGCTAAATCACTCTACAACAAAGCTTCGTCAAACAAGGACGAAAAAGACCTCATTGTGTTACAGCGAATATTGTCGGTACAGGTAGAGGCGGCGCGTGATACCGGCGACAACGTGTTAGAAGTTAAAACCCTGGAGAAGCTGTTTTCCCAGCCATTACAACCAGATGTTGAGTTGCCGGTCGAGCATGAAGCAGCGGATCTTTGGCGGGCGTACCAGACTTTGGGAGCCGAGCTTGGCAATCAGAACAATTTGTTGGTGGGCGACGACGAAGCTTGGCTGGAGCAGGCTGAAAAAATCAAAACGAAAAATGGTATTGGATCACGATCGATTTACGCGCTGCTGGCGATGGGGTCAAAAAGTCCACAAAAAAAAGACGAGTTCCATGGCTTACTCTACGATACTTTAAAAAAGTCAGACCTAGAGTATGTGGCGATCAGTTTGTATACGGACATGGGATCCTTTGCGTCGGTAGACGATATTCCTCATTCCGTTCGGCATCGTGTAGTTCGTTACGCGGTTCAGCAACGGGACATCAAACTGGCTGCATCGATGGCGCAAGATCTCACCTCAACATACGCTGGACAAAGTCCTGAAGAGTGGATGCTGAACAGAGCTAACTTGGCGATATATTCAGGCGACCTGGAGGGCGGTGAAAGGTTGTTGAGGGAACTAATTGGACAGGCGGAAAGCTTTGAGCCCGATATGGCTAACCGCATCGTGCAGGTCTTATTTGATCTACAAAGCGTGGATCGCTATGAAACGGCCTATGAACTGTTCCAGATGATGCAAGAGCGAGTGGTGTCAGAGGAGCAAAAAAGAGAAATGTATTTTTGGATAGGGGACTCTTTAAGAGGAATGGGACAGTACGCACAAGCTGCGGAGTCTTACATAAGATCAGCAACTTACGGAGATCAAGACTTTGATATATGGGGCCAAACCGCCCGATATCACGCAGCGGAGGCCCTGACCCAAGAAGGGATGTTGGAAGACGCGCGCAAGATGTACGAAGGGCTACTAAAAGTGACGACCGACCCGAACAGGGTCATGTCCCTACAAAGAAAAATGCAAGACCTCTGGTTGCTTGAGAACAATGTCGTAGGTGGTGAAAGCTAGCGTAGTGTTTTGTGTGGATTGCTAATTGCTCGTTCCGGCCACGCTTACCGAATCGAGTCCAGTACAGGCGCTCATAGAACTAAAACCATGTTACAAAGAGGATTTTCCGAACAGCCGGTTCATAGTCTGATGACAGCAAGTAATAAAGACGAGGAAATAATAGAGCGGTTTTTAGATGCATTGTGGTTGGAACATGGATTGAGTGAAAACACCCTCAAAGCTTATAGAGCCGACCTGTGCGCGTTGAGTCACCATTTAGATAAGCAGAGTACTCATCTGGCGACTGTCCGGCCACAACACCTGCACTCATTTTTACACGCATTATTTCAGAAGAATGTCAGCGCTCGGACAGTTGCGCGTTGCCTGTCTACGTTCCGCCGTTTTTACCGTTATCTGCTGAGACAGAATGAAATCGCCGCAGACCCTTCGGCCGAAATAAGCGCACCAAAATTAGGACGACCGTTACCGAGTTCACTCACCGAGCAAGAGGTAAGCGATCTCTTAACAGCACCAGATACCGGATCAGATCTGGGCTTAAGGGATCGCGCTATGTTGGAGACGCTGTATGCGACGGGATTAAGGGTTTCTGAGCTGGTTAATCTGCGCACCAACGAACTCGATATCAATAGCGGTGTTGTTCGTGTGATGGGCAAAGGCGGTAAGGAGCGGTTGGTACCTTTGGGTGAATCTGCAATCGAGTACTTATGGCGGTATATGAAGCAAGCGAGAACGGATTTGCTGCGAGGAAGACAGTCGGACGCTGTGTTCATTACTAAACGGGCGCAGCCGATGACGAGGCAAGCGTTTTGGCAAATGATCAAGCGTTATGGTCTGGCCGCTGGGATACGCGCACCGCTGTCTCCCCATACGTTACGGCATGCATTCGCAACTCATCTGCTCAATCACGGCGCAGATCTACGTTCTGTACAAATGCTACTGGGCCATTCGGATTTATCTACGACGCAGATCTATACCCACGTCGCACAGGAGCGTCTGAAAAAACTTCACGAACAGCATCATCCACGTGGGTGAACGACGTCTTATAGGAGACACACCTGGCACCGCCCTGACGCCCAGAGCCATTGTAGGAGGCGCGCCACCGCGCCGATTAACGTATCGCGGCGCAGGCGCCGCTCCAACAGTTTAATTCAGCGCCTGGGCCAGCAAACTTCGATACCGAGATACCAGATCACCCTTACCACCGACAAGGTCAAATATTTTCAGGATGGTTTGCCTCGGCGCGTCGTCACGAAAGGATTTATCGCGTTTGATGATTTCGATCAACTGATCCAGTGCCTCTGCTAAACGTTGGCTCTGAGCCAGTTTGTTCGCTAACTGAAAACGCGCTTCTAAATTACCTGCGTCTTCTTCGATTGAGCGCACCAGATCATCGGGATTCAGATCTGGGTCAGCATTTAACCCGAATTCCAAACGAGCGGTCAGCGAACGATACTGCACTTTATCCTTCCCGTCTCTCGATATCGAATCTAACGTGGCTTTAGCTGCTTCATAGCGACGGTCGTCCAACAACCATTCCGCGAGTTTGAATTTGGGACGGTCGTTGGTGGGGTCATCAGCAATAGTCTGCTGCAGCAGTGAGACCGCAGG
>JASJAT010000148.1 GCA_030066885.1 Arenicellales bacterium
GTATACCGTCAGGCTAGACTGGAGCCCATGCCTAAATACTATAAGTCTCTCGCCAGGGCGCAAGGTACGCCAAGAACTTATAAAAAAGTACAAAATTTAAAGTAAAAAGTGCAATCCTTGATGAGAATTGTGGCCGGTAACTCGAATGTTGTTAATGAACTGAATTGTCGTCATGAGCTGCAATCTCTTTGCGGTCTTGGCGCCTTGGCGAGAGTTTCTTTTAGTGGTGTGGAAGCCTGATCGGTGTAAACCCAGCACGGGGGTCAATTCGTCTCTACAAGTTTTTTAAGGTTCGACAGGCCCTCTTCGTAGTCAGCCCCTATCCAGCTGTCGAACATCAACCCCATATAGCGTCCAACTAGATTTGTGCCGAAATCGGTTGTAAATCCCCAAACTAGGGTAGTTTTGTCCGCTTCAGGGGTTAGGCGAAAATACGCATACGCTTCGCCTTGCACACCAAAGTCCAAGCGTGTTCGAACAAACGCGTCCGGTTTACTTTCTATAATTTCTTGATTGCCCGAACCGACTTGTGGGTGTTCACTTACCCAGTACATCTTTGCACCAACGCCAGATTCAGGGCCTTCAAAGCGATATTGGGTGTTGGGGTCTTTCTGGGCCCATGGGGACCACCTATTGAATTGTTGGAAATCATTAACTAGCGGGTAGATTTCATGTGCTGGTGCACCGATGATAACGGTGCGCTCGACCTCTACTTGTTGCGGCAGGATAAACCCAATCACAGTTAACACAACGATTAAACCAAGACAAACGAGCAGCAATCTTTTGACAAATTTCATAGCAGGTCTATTCCTTCGCGCGTACGATGTTTGTATTATAAGTACTTGCGTTTCCTCATTTTGCATTACGGAGAGTAATGTTCGGATTTGACAAAACGACGATGCCTGAACCCGATAAGGCTTTACCCGGCCGGGATATCAGTATACCCGTCCCTGGTCAGCACTATGTCAACGGAAATCCTCTGCAGCCGCCTTTCCCGGAAGGGATGGAGCAAGCACTCTTTGGCCTAGGGTGTTTTTGGGGAGCTGAAAAGCGTTTTTGGGAACTCGACGGTGTTTATACTACCGCCGCTGGATACAGCGGTGGATATACACCGAACCCGACTTACCAGGAAGTGTGTTCCGGTCAAACCGGGCATAACGAAGTCGTATTAGTGGTTTACGATCCTGATGTCATATCTTATGATCAGCTGTTAGAAGTGTTTTGGGAAGCACATGATCCAACCCAGGGTATGCGTCAGGGTAATGACGTGGGTACACAATATCGTTCAGGTGTCTATACTTATAGCGAAGAACAAAAAGCGGCTGCTAAAGTTATGCGCGATAAATATAACTTGCGGCTCAAGGACTCTGGATATGGTGCGATTACCACAGAGATAAAGGATGCCATGGAGTTTTATTATGCTGAAGATTACCATCAGCAATATTTGGCGAAGAACCCGGGTGGTTATTGTGGGCTGGGCGGCACTGGGGTAGCTTGTTCAGCGTAGCGTGCAATATGATCGGCGCAAGATTTAGGTAACAGTAAATCGAACGCCTGGATTTAAGACTTTATTGTTAGATATCAGACTAATAAAAATAGTCTAGTTGTTAACAATCCATAAACTTTTTAGTTGATCGCCTCTGCCAAATGTTAATTTGTGCGGAGACGGTTTGTGTTTAACCAACGGTATTTAGGATACAAGTAGATTGATGAACATTTATGTGGGAAATCTTCCTTACGATTTTACAGAGGAAGAATTGAGAGACATGTTTAACCAGTTTGGGGATGTTGCGAATGTAAAAATCATTCTTGACAAGGTGTCAGGTCGCTCAAAAGGATTCGGATTTGTCGAGATGGTGGAAAAGTCTGAGGGCAAGGATGCAATACAGGTCCTGGATCAGAGTGCTGTGAGAGGGCGAAATGTCAGAGTGCACGTAGCTCGACCCAAGAACGGTCGCCAACATCGGCCTAAAACAAGGCGTTCCAAAGACGATCAGCCCGAAGGGATTGAAATCCAAGCTGCCCCGAAGCAGGGCCCGAAAAAGGAAGATGCGGCAATAGGGTAAATCAGTAGTTCTCTCCTTACCGGCAGGAGAGATTTAACCGAGATTAACCTGACGCTGAGCTCGCGTCATTAATAATTGTTGCGTACAAGCGATCTCGAATATCCCGCTCGCTAGAGAACATCACCGTTTACCGCCAATTTCATCCAGAAGCGGGTGTGTCTACCTTTACCTCAAGTTTTTTTGACAGCACAGGTTTGAAAGCGGCCCCAAGGACGCCTCTTGTGTAGTGAGAAAATTCTATTTGGGCTGCGCCACAATGCGTAAGTAAGGTTTCGGTGCTTCCCAACCGTTGGGAAATTTCTCTTTAGCCTCTTCATCCGATACAGCTGACACGATGATCACATCGTCTCCGGGTTTCCAATTAACCGGGGTTGCCACCTGATGTTTGGCAGTTAACTGGCAGGAATCCAGTACCCGCAAAACCTCCTCAAAGTTTCTTCCGGTGCTCATGGGATAGGTAATCATGGCCTTAACTTTTTTGTCCGGGCCGATCACAAACACCGAGCGTACCGTTTGATTATCAATGGCCGTTCTTTCTTTTGCGTCGCCTTTGGCATTAGGATGGATCATGTCGAATAGCTTGGCCACATCTAGGTTGGTATCGCCGATAATCGGGTAGTTCACTGCGTGGCCCTGAGTTTCTTCGATATCTTTGGACCAGGCTTTATGGTCCTCTACTGAGTCGATACTCAGGCCAATGATTTTACAATTCCGTTTATCGAATTCTGGTTTCAGTCCAGCCATATAGCCTAACTCAGTGGTACATACTGGCGTGAAATCTTTGGGATGGGAAAATAAGACTGCCCAGCCGTCTCCGATCCATTCGTGAAAATTGACGGGTCCTTCCGTAGTCTGTGCTGTAAAGTCGGGTACGTCGTCACCGATTCGTAGTGGCATATCGTCTCCTCCTATGGATTGTTGGCGAACATGACTCGACACTCGAGTTTAACAGACTATGGAAAGTAACCCTTAAGGGCCCCGGTCGAGACATACTGCTTATGCTGCTATAGGAGCGGCGCCCTCGCCGCAATTTTTCAGTACCTCCGAGATAGCCGGTTATATATGGTGTCGAGAACATTCGACCACTCTTTAATTGCTTTAGTTTCTTCGAACAAATCCAAACCATGCTCGGTTAATCCGCCGGGGGTACGAAGCTCATCGACCAGAAGCCTCAGGTTCTCTTGATCCCGGTGCTCCACTATGTTGGCGACAGATCTGAAGGCTTGGCTTACCATTCGTCGAGCAAGCGCTGTGTTAGTGCCTTTCTCTTCCAACCAACGCGCGGATTCCTCCGTTAATGCAAGCAGCCATCCGAAGTACGCACCTAGTGTAGTGCATGCCCGATAAACATCTTCGTCTTCTATGATGAAAGTTTTTCCCAACCTGGACAGCAGCTGCTCCGCGTTTGAGTTATATGGATACATCGGTATCGCCGCACTACCGATCATGCCGCTGTTGGTTGGCATGCTCAGCACAACCTCGGCAGGAGAGACGTATTCCAGCAATTCACTGCGAGTGACCCCTGCCGCTACAGAGATTGCAATCTGCTCTTTTCGCCAAGGGAGGTTCTCTATCGATTCGAAGATATGTATCGGCCGCGTAGCGAGTATCACGATATCGGCACCTGCAACAACCTCGCTGTTATTCGCCGCAATGGTAAGGCCAAAACGGTGATGCAGCTTGCGGGTATGTTCCCTATTACGGGGTGACAAAATAATCTGTTGAGTTGGGTCACTTCGCAGAAGCCCTTCAACAAGATAGCTGGCGAAACTCCCTACACCGATGACACCTAAGGTTTCACTCATAAGTTCTTTGTTAAAAGATCAAGCAGCATATCTTCGAGTTGGAGACAGGGGATAGCGCCAGCCGCAGACAGTTGTTGAGTAACATCTACAGGCAGGTCATCATGCGCGAATGCGTCGGTTTCTATTATTTGGTTTAGCTTTCCTCCGATATATATCGGTGTGCCTTCAAGATTGTTTTTGTCGAGTTCCGAATTAAGCCTGTCCAGATAGTGCAGGGCGACGCCGTTGTATGTACTGATTGCAATGACGTTGGCTTTTTCCGAAACGATGCGTTTTACAAGGTCTTCGGGATCAGTGCACACACCTCCGTCTATGCTCGATATCCCTACCTTTGCCAATACACTTTCCACCAGTAGTTTGCCGTATTCATGAACATCGGTAGTGGCAACACAAATTTTGAAACCGCTGTCACTCAAACTTTGTTTCTGTTCCTCGGATAATGCATTTACACAAGCGTCCGCCTGTTGTTCCAGTTCAGAGATCGTCGCCGCTAAAAAGACAGCTTTTCTCCCGCTAGGGCTAATAGTTTCTTTCTCACCAGGACCAAATTCTTGCTCTAGAAATCGGGCACCAAGACGCCGCATGGCGAGCAACATCTCCACTGGGTTTTGCACGTCTATGCCACCGGTACTAAAACCATCGATGACCCGATCTTTGAATCGGGATGCGCCTTCAATTATGTTGGTTGCTGTGATGTCTACTTTTTCCAAGCTTATTAATGTCTTGAATCCCTCGGCGCGGTTGATCAATCGGTCAGCAAAAAGATGGGCATCGACAATCTCTTCGATATCAGGAATCCGATGGGCCTCGCTAACGGGTACGGGGTTGATGGCATGGCCGCTGGGCTTGAACATCTGCGCTAAAACATCGACCAACAAATAACTACCCAGTCCGGCAAAATTAGGCGCGATCCCTTTACCATATAGGGTTGTGTTGCCATATACCATTGTACCCGGGGCTTGACTAACTTCAGCTAAAGCCCGCTGGAAAGCAAAGCGGGCGAGCGGATCCGAATAAGTATGCCCATAACAATGGCTCACCGTGCCGCCAAGTAAATCGTTGACGATATATTGTTCCAGAAGAACCGCACCCAAGGTGCACGCCAGGTCTGTAAATAATGCACCGAAGCCGTCGTCAAGATTTGAGTGTATGAGTATGGGTACCGGTTGGGCGGCACACAGTGCAATGGCCTTTACCGTTTGTACGGTAATGACGATGTCATCGTGCCAATGTGGGAGGCGAAATGTGAAGTACTGTCCCAAATTTCCAATACTGGTTGCGCCCGCTGACAAAGCAGCACAAGTATTATCAAAAGCCGCGGGCATACCCATAACAAAATCGCCGAAATGAGGTGCTACCGGAGCTTGGGAAGTGAGTCTTACATATGCCTCTGAGGAATCAAGGATGAGCCCGGTTCCCCTTGGCCGCGCTGTTCGCTCGTTTGGTGGATAGCCCATGCTCCAGTCAAGGCAGACACCATATCGGTCCAGAGAGCAATTTTGATCATGCAACCTTGCATAAATCTCCCTGTAAGCCTGGCAACTGCGTTCTAAACTCCGGTAGCCTATTTGCGCGTGGCGCATAATGTTGCCGGAGAGAACCTTCTTATTCTTATACTCAAATTCGCTTGACACTTCGTGGGATTGAAGGAAGGAACAGCGGCCTACTCGTATGTGTTTTGCCGTCCCGCGAGCTTCGCCAATAAGGTCAGTTAAGTCCGGTATCTGCTTTTCGGTAAGAACTCGTTTGCGCAAATTCGTCATCGGTTTCAAATTTTAACCTGCATATTGCAACGAGATTCAGAATTTACGAGAAAGACAGCAAAATAGTTGGTGCGATCATCCGCGACATTTATGAGGATTCGCCTTATTCACGTTTAACGCAGGTCTTTACCACGCTACGTGTCAATTGTAACGAAAGCTTAACTTACAAGTGACGAAGATTTCAGTACGATGTCATTATGACTGACACAATTCACGAATTTCAGTGCAAAACGAACATGCCTGTTTGCGAGAACTGCGCGCTGCATCAGACAATGTCATCTGATGCGATCGACGCTTTCTGTGATACTTGTAAGATTGGAGACGAACGCCAGGTGTTCTGTATTGCTGTCAAGAATGGTCAACTTTATACAACGGTGGCATTTACCACCGACCAGGAAGTGAAAGCACGTTCGTTTGTGAACCGAAAGTGCGGAGAGTCTATGGAAACAGTACCCTTGAGATGGGACGCAAAGCAGCGGGCGTATGGTCGGTTCCAACCTGACACAAAAAAGAACTAGCTAAAATTATAAGAAAGCTTTCGTTCTTTCGCCTGGTCATAATTGTGCAGATGGACATACCGGCTGGACATTTCTGCCGCATGCTGGTGACATAGCCAATAGACTCACGTTCTAGGAGTGCTAGGTCAATGCTTTTAAATTTACGACGTTTTGCGTTTCTATCGCTGTTTAGTACCCTGCTCCTGCTTTTGTTAACCCCTTCCTGGACCACTACGGCCAGCGAGCATAACAGCGATGCAAAAAAGTTTGAGTTCGACAGTAAACTGCAATGGCTTAACGTCGAAAGACCACTTACCCTCAAAGAACTTCGAGGCAAAGTAACGGTTTTAGACTTCTGGACCTATGGCTGCATCAATTGCATGCATGTATTGGTGGACTTGGCCAAACTGGAGCAGAAGTATGGAAATCGTTTGGCGGTGATTGGCGTGCACACTCCCAAGTTTGATAACGAAAAAAATGTGGAAACGTTGCGCCAGATCGTGATTCGATACGACATTCATCATCCGGTTGTTAACGATACCGATTGGCAGATCGGAAATTACTATGGAATGCGAGCATGGCCCACACAAGTAGTCATCGATCCGGCAGGCGAAGTGTTGGGGAAAGTCGAGGGTGAGGGCAACTATGATGTGTTGGACCAGGTAATAGACCGCCTACTCGACAAGCACAGCGAGGTAATCGTTGACAAGCCGCTGCCAATATCACTAGAAAAGGATCGCCTTAAAAGATCATTTCTTGCAGCGCCGGGTAAGCTGACTGTCTCTGATCGTTACGTTGCGATCAGCGATACACTCAATCATCGGATTGTTCTGGCCTCGCATGATGGCAAGGTGCAGAGAATATTTGGGGACGGGCAAGCAGGTTTGCGCGACGGGGAATCTGAGACTGTGCGTTTTTCTTCTCCACAAGGACTTGTGTTCAACGACAACGGGTTATTCGTCGCGGACACCGGAAATCACGCCGTTCGGTTTATTGATTTGAAACTAGGTAGTGTAAATACAATCGCGGGCGGTGGTAAACGCGAATTGTCGCGTGCCGGAAAGTTCGATGCTTTGGAGGTAAGTCTGCGGTCTCCGTGGGGACTCGCATTGCGGGAACCCTGGCTTTACATTGCCATGGCTGGCACCCATCAAATCTGGCGTTTAAATCTAAACAGTGGACAAATCAGTAGTTTCGCAGGCAACGGGAGAGAGGGGATTGTTAATGGCGATGTGGTGGACGCTACATTCAGCCAACCCAGCGGCCTGAGCATCAGTGGGGACTGGTTGTATGTTGCAGACGCGGAAGCTTCGGCTGTACGCCGGGTAAACTTGGATCGCAAACGAGTGGATACCTTGATAGGTACTGGTCTGTTCGATTTTGGTGATCGCGATGGCCCTTTTTGGGACGCAATGTTACAGCACGTACTAGGTATCGCTGCACTTGATGAAGCAAGCATACTTATCGCCGATACTTATAATCACAAGCTTAGGTTGCTGGACTTAAGTAAGCGTAGTGTGCGCACGTTGGTTGGGACAGGTAAACCTGGAAATAGATTGGGTACAGGTGAGAAGGCGCAACTGAACGAGCCCGGCGGACTGGCAGTGCTGGGACGTAAAGTACTGATTGCCGACACCAACAATCACCGAATTGCGCAGTATGATCTTGAGACACAGAAACTGGATGAATGGCGGTTGTTTCAGTAGTGGTTAACTTTTATTGAAAGCGGTAATCCAAATTCGAATAATGAGGCGAAGGGTTGGTGTGCGCTTCTCGTGACTATTGTGCCTGCTCATGGGGCTTGGACAGGCCATACCGATTGATGAGCCGGTAAAGATTTCGTTCGCTTACACCCAACACTCGAGCAATAGTTGCCCGATGACCCTGGTACTTTGATAGCAGCCGATTGAGATATTCCACCTGAATATCCTCCAGGGTAGGTTCGTGGTCAAATAACAACGAGGTTGTTTCGAGGTAGTTGCCATTACGCGAATGTAATCCCAAGTGCTGTGGTTCGATAGTTTTTTGGTCACCTGACACTACAATCGCCCGCTCAATTACGTTCCTGAGCTCCCGGACATTACCGTACCACTCATAGCGTATCAGTTGATCCAGTGCGGCTGGAGAAATAGCCTTGTCAGAACGGCGCGACAAGCTGTTGAATTTTAGAAAATGCTGCACCAGAGCCGGAATATCCTCACTGCGCTCACGCAGGGCAGGTACGTTGACGACGAACCCGGTAAGCCGGTAATACAAATCTTCACGAAACCGTTTTTCCTGCACCTCTTGCTCGAGATCTCGATTGGTCGCCGCCACCACCCGTACATCGGCACGGAGGTTACGGTTACTACCTACTCTGCGGAACTGCCCCGTGTCCAACAGCCGTAGGAGTTTGGCTTGGGCCGATGGTTCTATTTCTCCGATTTCATCCAGAAACAATGTGCCTCCCTCGGCACCTTCGATCAGGCCTTTCTTCAATTGTGCCGCACCAGTAAACGCGCCTTTTTCGTGTCCGAACAGCTCTGACTCAAATAGCGCTTCCTGCAACGTGCAACAATCCACCACAATGAAATTTTGATCAGTGCGTGAGCTGGTCTGATGGATTGCACGCGCAACCAGTTCTTTGCCTACACCGCTTTCGCCTTGGACCAGTACCGTCATATCTGATGGTGCTACCAATTCAATAAGTTCTATCAGGCGTTTGAATCTTGAACTGTT
Source organism: Arenicellales bacterium (assembly GCA_030066885.1). Taxonomy (GTDB): domain Bacteria; phylum Pseudomonadota; class Gammaproteobacteria; order Arenicellales; family JAANXG01; genus JAHEKE01. Next base: position 8,850 of record JASJAT010000148.1, read on the forward strand.
GCCCACTAAGGTGTGGCGATTACTGTCGCGGGCACGGGATTTCCAAAACAGGTGCTCCTGCCGAAGTGCGTTGGTTTCCAGCGCACGGGCAACTACCAATTCCAGTTCATCCAGGTTAATAGGTTTGGTCAAATATTCGCTTGCGCCAGCTTTAATGGCCTGAACCGCGTTCTGTACCGAACCATAAGCCGTGAGTATTATCACCGCTGTCTGGTTGCTCAACTCAGGCAAGACCTCGATACCGTCGGCATCGGGTAAGCGATTGTCCATTATCAACAAGTTCGGCACCTCTTGAGCGACAAGACTTCTGCCTTCCTGCCAACTACCTGCACTCTTCACCGAATAACCCACCCGTTGGAGGTGGTCGACTATTAAAGTACTGAGCGTAATGTCGTCCTCAACGACAAGGATCGATTTCGATGCCGTTCGACGCGGGGTTGTTTCTATCTCAATGGGTCGCATCAACTTTTACAAAATGTATTGTGAAACGGGTTCCCTCACCAGGTGTGCTACTCACTTCAATTTTGCCCTGGTAACGATCAATAATTGACTTGACGATGGCCAGTCCCAGGCCGGTTCCTTGGACTTTGTCCGCTCGATTACTGAAGAACGGATTGAAAATATTGTTAAGTTTATCCGCTGGAATCCCGCTGCCGCTGTCAACGAAGGTGATTTCCACCTTATCCGCAAGCTGGCGAGATGTTATTGCCAGTTCGCCGCCGTCGGGCATAGCGTGAAAAGCGTTCTGCATCATATTGAGTACGAGCATGCGTAATTCACCGTCCACCGCAATGATCCGAGGGCTCGGGGTATCAAGATCTAACCGCACCTGCACGCCGCGTTGCTCGGCCTCGTAGCCTAACAAGGAAGCAGTTTCTGAAATCGGAGGGTTGATTTCGATCAGGGTGGGCAATTGATCGGGGAATACACTCAATTTCATAAGCCGCTCAGTTACTTCTACACATTTGTCAACTTGCTGATCTAGTAGCTCTAGGTAATGCCTGAATCTATCGACATCGATTTCGTTTTCTTTGATGCTGCGCAAGCTGGACTGCAAAGCAACGCGTACAGCGGCGAGGGGGTTGTGCACCTCATGAGCAACGCCAGCGGCTAACTGACCAATAGAGGACAATTTTTGTTCATGGGAGTATTTGATGGTGTCTGCCAGACTTCGAATTGACTCGACGATGTAACGTTTTTGCTCGCCTTCTGATTCGACCGTCAGTGGAGCCGCATAGACTTCCACCCATAGCGGTGTGCCGTCCTGTTTGACGTGCCGATGCCTGGTTTTCAGTGGCTTGTCAGTCTTTTCTAACTCGTGTAGCGGGCAAGTTTCTAATGTAGGCGGGCACGGCTCTGTCCGACCGTGACTCGAACGATAGCAGGTAAGACCTGGCAATTCCTTTTCTTCGTGTCCTAGTTGCTCTCGGTATGCTTTGTTGGCCTTTACAATCTCGAACCGGTCGTTGATAACTCGAATCCCATCTGGATCTGCATCAATCAAAGCCTGCACGAATCGTTCTTTTTCCTTCATCTGTCGAAAGCTCTGCTGCAGATTTTGCGCCATCTCATTGAAACTGATCGCAAGTTGCGTAAATTCGTCGTTGTCTCTACTGACATTTACTCTGGTTCCAAGGTTGCCAGTCGACATTCTCTGGCTTGCGTCCACCAACCCTTGCACAGGACTAAGGACAAACCGGCGCATAAACCACCATCCCCCAACTAGAGTTATAACTACTACGACCGCACCCGCTCCCATCAGAACCAGGGTGGTGTTAAATGCGTGTTCGCGAATCGGTCCCGCCGTATAATCCACAACGAGCACACCGTTTACAGGGTTAGATTGGATCGGTCCGTGGCAGACCGTGCAGGGTTCTTTGTTCGATACGGGATTTATACTGCGTAAGACTTCTCGTTGTTCGTCATCCGCTATGAAAGTGGTTGTGGTTTGTTGCGGTATGGAATGATCCTCATATAGTCTTGTACCGAGCATTTCCGGGCGCGATGAAAAGCGCACTTCACCGAAAGGATTCAAGACCATAACGCTGACAACACCAGTCTGGTTACCCAAGCGTTGCACTATCTGCTGCAGGCCTTCGAGATCCCGCTTGAGCATAGCGTTCTCCAGTGCAGCCTGGAGCAGACGATTGATTTCCACACTTGCGTGCCCACGTTCCATAGTGAGTTGACCACGATACATGGTCACGAATAGACCCAGGAAAACGATTGAAACCGTAAT
>JASJAT010000149.1 GCA_030066885.1 Arenicellales bacterium
ACAAACGCCCTTAGATTGGTGTTCATAGTGAGATCAGTTTCGTTGAGCCGAACCGCGAGGTCTTGGATACACTGTTCATGTTTTAAGAAGAAGCCACTGGATCGATCAGCGCCAATCCGCCTAATCCATGCCAAATGAGAGTGTAGTTGCCGATACGGGTTGCGCAGTATTGTTATCAGATCAAACATCGAGGTATCGAAACTCTGTCTGATCTTCTGAATGGTCAAGTGCCCCGCTAAATAGGATTTGTCGTGACTTAGTGTCGTATAGTTGTCGGAGTGGATCGCTTCGATATGTATAGCTGACTTCTCTTGGGGGTAGTACTGGGTAACGAACGCGTTTAGTGTAGTTCCCCCGGTTTTCGGGATATGCATGAAAAAGACCCGGGGGAGTTCACCATCCAGAACTCGGGGGATTTGTTTAATCTCGAACGTCTCGAACGGTACACGAGCCTTGCCAGCGTGAATGCTAAGCCGCGCATGGTCACGAAACTGGTAGTTGCCCGGGAAACGAAAATCGAAACCACACCGACCGTCGGGATGCAATTGATATGATTTAAGGTCCTCGCGGTAATTGTCCGCGACAGCGGTTCCAATGGTCACGTCGTCAAGCAGGAACGATAGCTTAACCGGCTTGGATTTGCGGATACGATTGAAACACCATCCCGTAATGTGCTCGCTATTGAGATGGTCGATCGAGTATCGTATGAAACGGTTGTTCACGGTGGCCAGATTGGGAGTAAGCACCTGAAATTCGTACTTTAATAGGGCCTGTCCATGAGTTCAATTGACCCGCGAGAGAAGGTGACCGACGGTGATGTTGGCCGAGAATGAACATACTCGATTCCCCATAAACCAGGATAGCTAACGGATCCGACGGTTTGACCTATTTGTGGGCTGGGGAGACTTCCGGCCGCGACCGGCCCTCCGTTTCAGAAGGATTGACGTCTCCTGGGTGTTCTGCGGTGTATTTCACAAACACCGTTTCATTCTTTCGGTAAGTGTAGCGAAGAGAAATGATCGCTATCCCGGCAGCGCCAAGGATAACGCCAGAAGCAAACAGTAGTACGGATTCGAGCTTCATCAAAGCGGGAACCAGGGTCACTCCGGATACCAGATAAAGACACACGATTCCGGCTACGACGTAGACACAGGGCAACGCCTCATATACTGGCTTAGGCAGAAACATCTCTCTTCACCCCCGTTAAGAAAGCATGTTTGAACAGAGTATAGCTCACCCCAATGGGCCAGACCTAACACAACACGAGCAACAGCGTCCCAAGCTTTCATGTATCTTTTGGATATGTAAGGGTTGTCTTTTCAATAAGTTATGGTTATTATCTAAATAAATACTTTAGATTTTAACTTTCCCCGTAATGAAAACTTCGCTTGGTGCGATTCGGTTTTGGGATATGCTATCGGCGGTTCATAAGAGCGCCTCAGCGACATCGGAGAATTCGATGGTCTGGGATGGACCTCGATACCCGGGCGAATGTTGTCTACGCTAGATTGTAAGTGGTGGGAACACACCGCTGTGAATCTTACGGGGGGTGTACAACCGGTGGTTAGTCATCTGACTGCTGGGAATTAGTTAACTAGACTCGCTGTTTCAGGTTGTGTTGGGGGCCTCTAAGTGGGTGAAACATTACAATGTAAGCTTCGCATTCGGGATATTGTTGCCGGGGGTATAGGGTGCTTTCTGTTTGGCATCATAGCGCGACACACTGGAAATATGGTGTTATCCACACTTGCCTCCGTCATCTTTGGCTATGTTGTAGCACTGGCTTCTATGCACCTATGGATGCCCTGGATGGGACGGACCGCTGCTGGTGACTCGATCCCGAACAATAACGAATGAACTTTTAGAGAAAGGGTGGAATGTAGTTCTATGATGCGAATTGTTTCCGTGACTTTGTTTGTAGTTTGCATCACCTTGGTGGGATCAGCACCTACTTGGGCTGCCACGGCGCGTTACGACGTATCCTATCTTTGGCACAGTAGGCTAGATAATGTATACGCGTATCGCCAGCAAGTTGCGCGGGTGCTTGGGCCAAGAGTGTCAAAGCGCCTTAAGGTGGTTCGGAAAAAATCCGGACTGTACGGTTTGATTTACCACCGCAGAGGTGACAGTGCAGGCGCAAGGCGGGTCGCGCGGACTCACAGTAAACTCCTGCGTTCGAGAGGGCTCGAATCGGCAGCACCTGTTCGGTCCATGAATTGGACATATCCATCCTCGAGCATCGGTAGCAGCCAACCACCTCAATCTTCAAAAACCAAAACAACAGAGGCACGGACACAGGAGATTCGGAATCTCGGGGCGGCGGTGGAACGGTATATTAAGAGTCTGCGAAGAAAAGGCCGGATATCTAACGACGAACGCACAGCTTGGTCCGTTTACGACTTTACCACGGGAAAGAAACTGGTAGGCATTAACGAAGATGTTCAATTCCAAGCCGCCAGTCTGGTTAAGCCCTTTTTTGCTATGGCCTTTTTTCACAAGGTGCGCAAAGGTGGGCTGCTCTACGGCCCTAAAAGCCGCCGCCATATGGAGAGGATGATTCAGTATTCGAACAATCATTCCACTAATTGGGTTATGCGCCAGGTAGGTGGTCCACGGGCAATGCACAGCATATTAAGATCGAAATATCCACAGATATTTCAAGATACGCATATCGTGGAGTACATCCCCGTAAATGGCCGCACCTACAGAAACAAGGCATCGGCACACGACTACAGCCGCTTTCTTTATGCATTATGGAACGAAGACATACCCGGCGCACGGGAGATCAAGCGGTTAATGTCACTCCCCGGTCCCGACCGCCTCTATACCGGTGCGCGTGCTATTCCAAAAGGCACGTTGGTTTACAATAAAACCGGAAGCACAGCTCGTCTCTGCGGTGATATGGGTATTCTGGTCGTGAAGGGCAAAGACGGTAAGCGCTATCCATATACCCTGGTCGGGGTTATTGAGAAACGCGGAAGGGCGCGTAACTACGGTTCCTGGATACGCTCCAGAGGTAACGTTATTCGCAAGGTTTCGAACCTGGTTTACGCTGGTATCTCTCAGCAACACGGCCTGCGTTCCCTATAAAAGGGATCGTAATCCGATCACCGTAGGAACGGCGCCCCCTCGCCGTGATAATCGGCGCCTCCTGCATTTTCCTACCTGTATGCAATATGCGCGGCGCTATAATGCCGGCTCCAATAAACCCCCCTGGGAGAAAATAGCTATGGCCAAGTATCTATTTCACGCCTCGTATACGGCTGACGGCACTAAAGGTCTTATTCACGATGGCGGTAGCGCCCGAAAAACTGCCGTAGAGAAGCTGGTTTCTGGGCTTGGTGGCAGTCTGGAGGCGATGTACTTTGCATTTGGCGAATCCGATGTTTATGCCATTGTGGATCTGCCGGACAATGAGAGTGCAGTCGCAGCCAGTATGACCGTATGCGCCTCAGGAGCCGCGAGTGCAAGGACTGTTGTGTTATTGTCACCTGAGCAAATCGATGCCGCCGCACAACAGAGTGTCAACTATCGTCGGCCTGGGGCCTGAGTCACCGCCTAGCTTGCTTTTGGAAAATTCGGGTCTGAGTGGTGATAGCCCAGGGCCCGTGTTTTCCGTTCATTTTGAGTAGGCGAGTACCACCTCACCTTGTTACCTTCGCTTTTTGTGGGATTCCTCCTAAATGTGGGCCTAGGTAATTTCTTTGTAAAAGCACTTTGGGTTTTACTGTAAGGGTTTACATCAAAATAATTAACAGTATCAATTAGTTATATCTTTTTTTTAAAGTAAATTATTACTTTAAAAAGAAAATGTATTATATTGATTTTAAGTTAGTTTTCGGCTTTCGGCCTATTTAAGTCGTTTCGCTCAAATGACATCTATGCTTAGTCATAAGACTAACTGGAATCTACAGATCATGAGTCGAATCACTAAGAGGTCCCAACGCGATCGCCGCTCCGGAGTTGACAGACGGCAGGCACACGATCTCGAATACTTCGAGAAGGGGGGCATCGAAAGACGCCGTGGCTCTGAGCGGAGAAAAACGCCCGAGCGACGCAAAGGTTGGGCGCGAATTAGTACGTGGAGTAGCGCGAGTAAATCCACCGACAACTGATTGGTTTCCCTGTACGAACGCAATACATTGAGATTGCGTCGTCACCAACCCGGCAAAGAAACCAGCAGCATAGCGCATACACCGCCTTCGCCGGCCGTGGCTGAAAGGTCGATTGAAACTGCTGTTCTCACGCGCGGTTTGGCTGATTATTGCGCGATTTCAATCGGTTGAGCGATCTCTTGTCTTTCCAATGGCCGTGACATTTTGGCTTCGACGTCCGTTAAATTTGACAACTCTGCACCCAGATAGCGTGCGACGGCTTTCATGCCATAGATACCTGCGACCTCTTCAGCACCCGGGTTGTAGTTAGTATTGGTATTGATATCGTAAGTGACCAGTTCGCCATTTCCATCGGTAATGAACTCGATCCCAGCAATATGAATGTGGTTGACCCTTAAAAACCGTTCGTATCGCTTGATAATCGGGTGGCGAAAGTGATTGATAATGGAAAAGCGCTGCTCTACTGAACCTTTGAGATCGCAAACCTCTGCCGGGCACAATTCGAAGCCATGGGAGGTGTCTACTCGAACGGCGTAAAGAAAGCGGCTGCCCACAAATTCAACCCGTGTGATATATGGTTGCGGTGCTTGAATGTATTCCTGGATAAGCGTTATGCCGTCAACGGGCGCATCAAACTCGGGACCCAGCACGTACTGGTCCAAAGCCTCGTAATCGTGGAACAGACGAACGCCCAGGCCCTTGCCGCCGCGGTTGTGCTTGGTAATGAAAGGTGGTGTGAATTTACGCGCTGCCGCAACGATCTCGTTTTGGCCTACGACCGCTATCGTTCTAGGTGTACAGATACCGCAGGCGTTGAGCGCCGTATATTGGGCGACTTTGCTGATTTCTAAATCTAGTGCACGACTCGGATTGAGGACACGTCGGTCGTGACTCTCGAGCCAAGCCAGTACAGCGGCGGTATACTCCGTGGCATAACGATGCCCACGTGTATGGGATGAAGCGCTCATTCGACTGTAGAAGACCCCATGCGGTGGCGGATCGTTAATGTCGATCTCCCCGTAGCTAAGAAACCAGTCTTCATAGGGGAGCTCAAGCGCGTCTAGTTCTTCGCGTAGCGGGGCTGTCCAGGCATCGTTCTCATGGATAATGTAGATCTGCTGCATTTCAACTCCTCGATTTGATCGAACAGGTTTAAACAATCTGTGCTCCCGGCTGGGAGCGGTAGGGTGGGAAACGTCAGCTAATGCGAGGAATCTTTGATATGCGGGAATCAGCCAAGACCATCACGCAATAGAGCGTTTCCCTTCGTACAGATACAACAACAGGGGGGCGCCAATATTGCGGTAAAAAAGATAGTTCGGCTGCTTCGCATGATCCAATCGTATCAACGTTGAGCAGCGGCGGCAACGGTGAGCGTATAATGACGCTATCAAGTCACTGACACCAAAAACGCACGATAATGAGCGAAGCTAAACCCTCTACGCCGCTAGAACAAAATATAGGGCGATCCGCCAGATCGATTGCCTTTCAGGGTATCCCTGGTGCCTATAGCAATCTAGCCTGCCAAGCGAGATTTCCTGAACTAGAGGCCGTGGGGTGCAAAACTTTCGAAGATGCATTTGCAGCGGTAGAAGAGGGGCGTACGGACTTGGCCATGATCCCGATCGAGAACTCGCTCGGTGGGCGCGTGGCAGACATTCATCACCTCCTTCCCGAATCTAATCTTTATATCATTGACGAACATTTCCAGCCGGTACAGCATCATTTACTTGCGGTACCCGGTGCGACATTGGAAGGGATCCGCAAGGTTTTCTCCCATGAACAGGCCCTAGCCCAATGCCGGGGACTGATTCGGGAACTCGGTGTTGAGCCCGTCATTCGTGCTGATACTGCGGGCGCGGCTCAGGAAGTGTCCGAGTTGGGGGATCCAGCGGTAGCCGCCATCGCTTCGCAATTGGCTGGAGAAGCCTATGGACTAATCTCGCTGAGGACGCGGATTGAGGATCGGCTTGGTAACACGACCCGCTTTGTAGTTATGTCGCGGCGGCGCGAGGAACCCGACCCGCGGGGTGGGCCCTGTCTAACCAGCTTTGTTTTCCAGGTCCGTAGTGTACCTGCGGCGCTGTACAAGGCGTTAGGCGGCTTGGCAACCAATGGTATAAATGTCGTCCGACTAGAAAGCTATATCAGCCTGACTACTCCCAACGTCGCTCAGTTTTACGCAGAAATCGAGGGGCACCCGGCCGAAAAGGCAGTTGATCAAGCTTTGGAGGAACTCCTGTTCTTCTCCACCAAACTGAAGATCCTTGGTGTGTATCCCGCTAACCGCTTCCGTCAGATGGCACACAATGAATGATGAATCTGTCTCTGTGGAGCGAGGAGGAGAGGCTAAGTCGTCGTTCTCCCACAAACCCAACGTCATTCCCGCATGTTGTTAGCGGGGATCCAGGTAAAAAGACTAACAATGGATTCCGGCTAATTGCCTGCCCGAGTGATTGTTTTATTGACACGGTATACAGTCACTATTTTTATTCCGGACAGCAGTGGAGGCTCGATGCGCGGGACGGGTCGGTGTGAACCTGTCCGGTTTTCAAACACTGACGCTTAAAGAGGGAAATTCTATGGAACCACTAAAAGATGCCAGCCATCTCTATGAAGTTGAACGCCGGGCCAATCACGCCGGGCGGCCCGGATTTCGGATTAGCGAAATACAAATCTCGCCAACTCAAAAGGTACCCTGGCACTATCACAGCAATATCCAGGATACGTTTTACGTCATAGAAGGACAGCTCAGGCTCTATCTCCGTGAGCCTAAAGAAGAAGTGCAGCTCGGCCCTGGTGAGACCTATTCTGTTGAGCCACGCCGACCACATCTGGTAACCAACGCTGGGGACGGTTCGGCGACCTTTTTAGTGCTTCAGGGCCTTGGTGAATATGACTACATTCCATTGGGCTAGTGTGTTAGTTATAGCCGAGTGAAGAAAAGACCTCGCCAAGATCCAAAGCACCGTGACCATCAGCCCGCATCTAGTGACTAGTAACAGTAACCAACTCGTGCGCCACTCACCACTCATCATTCGTCACTAGCACATGGTATTGTTATCGATTCCGATATTTATCTAATTTGGCACGCTTCCTGCGTTTTTTTCTGCCATCCAGGAGCGAGTCCTGTAGTGTGAATTTTGTACGAGCTTGGTGTCTTGGCCGAGCTGGTCTCTTTCGAAACTTGGCTGCGGTGACGCGATATTCAGCCCTTAACCCGCTGGAAAACATTGCCAAGCCTTAAACTAATTATGAGCGTATACTTCCGTGTCGGGACTCGGTAAATACAAGTAACGCGGAGGTGCTGGATATGGCTCCTTTTTTACTGCCGGTTCGTCTTCGATTGCTCTTCCCCATCAGTTTTATCTTACTGTTTTCCGGTGCGACTTCCGGAGATCCGGGAGTCTTTGATAGCCGAATTTTGTTTGGTCAATCCGCAGCGTTTGCTGGGCCGGCCAGGGCCCTTGGATTAGGTATGCGGGAAGGGATATTAGCTGCCTTTCATGAAGTCAATTCCAGGGGGGGAGTCAAAGGTCGTCGTTTAGAGCTGATTAGTTATGATGACGGGTATGAACCGGACCGAGCGATCCTAAACACCAATAGATTGATAAAAGACGACCAAGTCTTTGCCTTGCTTGGCGCGGTGGGAACGCCAACTTCAAAAGCCGCCCAACCGATTGCAACCCAGGCTGGAGTACCGTTTGTTGGGCCCTTTACCGGGGCAGAGTTTTTACGCAATCCATACAAGGTGAACGTCGTCAATGTCCGTGCCTCGTACTACCAGGAAACTGAGGCCATGGTCGAACGCCTTACGTCGGACCTTAATATCACGCGCATCGCGATTCTTTACCAGGACGACTCGTACGGACGGGCAGGCCTCGCCGGTGTGGAAAAAGCACTAGCCAAGCGAGGACTTCCTCTGGTAGCCGAAGGGACCTACATGCGCAATACCACCGCAGTGAAGTCGGCTTTGTTAACTATCCGAAAAGCCGATCCTGAGGCTGTTATTCTGATTGGCGCCTATGAGCCCAGTGCTGAGTTTATCAAAGTGGCAAGAAGAATCGGTGTTAACCCTTTGTTTCTAAACGTCTCTTTCGTTGGTAGCAAAGCGCTTGCCAGCGCCCTTGGGGAAGCCGGTGACGGAGTTATCGTGACACAAGTCGTGCCGTTTCCAGAAGATACCAGTATCCCGATGGTCGCTGATTACCAACGAGCCCTGAGGGAGTTTAACCCGGTGGGGGAACCGGGATTCGTATCGTTGGAAGGCTATATGGTAGGAAAGCTGGTTGTGCAAATGTTGAGTCGCATTGAAAACTCAATCACCCGTGAAGCGTTTTTGTCCGAACTTGCCACTGGATCATTAGATCTTGGTGGGATTCGTCTAAGCTACGGGCCACAAGACAATCAGGGTATGGACCAAGTTTTTCTAACCGTCATCCGGCCAGACGGAAGCTTCAGTCCTGTTTCCCGATTGGGTGACTAACCCGAGTCTGCATGCAAATTCTTTATTAACCTCATAACAGATCGAAATGGCGCGGATCGAGGCGAACAATCACGATGATGGGCAACGTGATTCGACCATTTCTGTGAGAAACGACGTAGACCAACGTGACAAATCAAGCGAATCGTTCTCGCTTGGGCTGAAGTCGAAGCTTTTTCTCGCGTTTGCTGCAATGGCACTTCTCACCGTCGGCGCGAGCGTTGTCGCTTGGTATGCATTCATCGAAATCGAACGGTCAGTAACCGATATTACCGATGGCAGCATCCCCGCCCTGTCGGCTTCACTGAAACTTGCCGAAAAGAGTGCAGAGCTCGCTGCCATAGCACCTACGTTGATGACCAGTAGAGACCAGGAGGAGCGTGTCAGGGCACAAGTATCTCTGGAAACTGGAACCAAAGAGCTCAGAGCGTTGTTGAAACGGCTCGCCGAATCCCAAACGAGTGAGGCAGTCACAGTCGACTTACAACAGCTCTATGACGGCATTGTGCAAGAACTCGGTAAATTGAATTCGGCCGTTGGCGCAGGTTTGTCGCTTAAAGCACAGCGTGAACTTGCGGTCGGTCAGGTGACCTCCAGTCACCGAAGTCTGTTGGAAGTTATCGAACCCATAGTGGACGACGCAGTTTTTGATTTGGTCATGAGCAGTGAAGCACTCAGTGCAAGAAGCGAGCAAGCACTGAGTCGACTGATGGAGGGTAACGTGCAGATCTTAAACCGGTTGCTCGAGGTAAATGCCAAAGCAAGCCTGGCTGCGACGATCCTGACTAAGATCACGTATCTGACTGACCCGGTGTTGATTCAGCCTTTGCGTGAGCAATTCATCGCTGCCGCTGATGGTATCAACCGCGCGTTAGGTGAATTACCAGATACGCAGGACACCCTCACCCTACAAAAAGCGTTGGATACTTTGCTGCGGATAGGGCAGGGAGACGGAAATTCATTTGACCAACGAATACGCGATTTGCAAAGCGATGTCGATAGCACACACAGTAATGTAAAGCAGCGCGAGCGGGTGAGCAGGGCTCTGGAAGTAGCGCATTCCAATGTGCTCATCGTGGTAGCGCCACTGGTGGATGACGCCAGTTTCGATCTAGTTATCACCGGAGAAGAAATTGCACAAGAGGCGGGACAGTCTTTTATTCAGCTCGTAGAAGGTGGTGTAAGTGATCTGACGACACTACTGCTGCTGCGAGCAGAGGCCAACCTGGCCTCCGGATTACTTACCGAAGCCGCCAGTGTGATCGATACCAGTTTGTTACAACCGGTAAAAGAACGTTTTGTTGCAGCGACAAGCCATATGCGGCGTCGAGTTCATAAGCTACCATCGACATCCAACACTGGTTTGCTGATTGAGCGGAGCGAAACACTGCTGCAGATAGGCGAGGGTTCGAACAGTATCTTCGAGCTGCGTGCGCGGGAACTACAGCAGGCAACAATAGCGGAAAAGGCACTACACGCCAGCCAAGGATTTATTCAAGGCTTACGAATGAAAGTAGACAGTCTTGTTAATGTGGTTCAGAGCGAAAGCGAAAACGCGGCAAGTGCCGCTGCGTACTCGACACAGCGCGGTAAACAATTGTTGTTGGTCATCGTCTCACTGAGTGTTTTGGGGGCCGGCAGCATTATCCTTTTCTACGTGGCGCCTCGCATCGTAGCTCCCTTGGAGTCGATGACCAACGCTATGGTTCATGTCGCAAAAGGTGATACGGCAATTGAAATTCCAGGGCAAGAGCGAACCGATGAGGTTGGCCGAATGGCACAAGCCTTGAATGTTTTTCGTGATACCACACGAGAAGTACAGGAAACGAATCTACGCGAGATTCGCGAAGCCAGGCAGCGGCTTACCGACGCTATAGAGAGCATTTCAGAGGGATTCTCGCTTTACGACTCAGACGATTGCCTGGTCGTGTGCAACAATCGTTATCGTGAAATGTTATACCCTGGGCTCGAGCAGATCGTAACACCGGGCATGCCTTTCAAGACGATTATCCGTAGTGCAGCAGAAAGGGGCCTGATCCGTGCCGCAGAGGGGCGCGTCGATGAATGGGTTGCAGAACGAATGGCAAGGCATCAAGATCCGGGTGATGCACATATCCAGCAGCGAGGGGATGATCGCTGGATTCAGGTGAACGAGAGAAAAACGGAAAGTGGCTATACCGTAGCGATCTACACCGACATATCGTCGCTCAAGCAAGCCGAAGAAGAAGCTAGGGTCGCAAGCCACAGGGCCGAAAAGGCACTACAAGATCTGACTCAAGCCCAAGAAATCCTGGTGCACGCGGAGAAGATGGCATCCCTCGGTGAACTCACTGCGGGTATCGCACATGAAATTAAGAATCCGCTCAATTTTGTCAACAATTTTGCAGAGGTATCAGGGGAGTTACTGGATGAAGTAAAGGAG
>JASJAT010000150.1 GCA_030066885.1 Arenicellales bacterium
TGGAGCGGGAAACGAGACTCGAACTCGCGACCCCAACCTTGGCAAGGTTGTGCTCTACCAACTGAGCTATTCCCGCTTGAATTCCTCCTCACAAAAGGGGGGCGTAATTTTGAAAGGCCGCCGATAGCCTGTCAACCCTGTCTACATCCACCGCACCCTATTGTTGAGGTGAATCAACTTGCTCGGTTAGAGAAGGCCATGCCGCTCTTAGGTAGACAAACATCGACCAAATCGTAAGCGCCCCTGCTACGTAGAACAGGATTTCACCCACTTTGGCTGCCGACACTCCAGCGATCGGGAATCGGTACAAGAGCAGCGCAATAGAGACAATTTGAGCGAAGGTTTTCAGTTTGCCGATGATGGATACGGCCACACTCGCGCGTTTGCCGAGTTCAGCCATCCATTCACGCAGCGCGGAAACTGCAATTTCTCGACCCACAATAACAACCGCTACCGTCGTGAACAATATCGAGCTGATGACCGCACTCTGTACCTCGGGATCGGCAACTAAAAGAACTAATACTGTTGTGACCATCAGTTTGTCTGCGACGGGATCCAGAAATTCACCGAAGGTAGAATATTGACCCAGTCGACGCGCCAAGTATCCATCCAGCCAATCGGTAAGGCCCGCAAGAATGAACAAACCTGTGGTGACCAGATGACTCCAAGGTACTGGTAAAAAATACACCAATACCAGGATCGGAATAATGATCATGCGGACGAGAGTCAGAATATTCGGCAGCGTGTAGACCATAGTGTCCTGAGGAAGCTAAGTCGTGACCCAGTGTCTAAACAACTATAACAACATCCATATGACTATTCATGGAAAAAGGAATAGATGCGCTGTGCCAGCTGCCTACTGATACCTGGAACATCGGCAAGGTCATCAACGCCCGCACGAGCCACCTCTTGAAGCCCACCCAGGTGCTTCAACAGTGCTTGTCTTTTCACATTTCCAATCCCAGGAATTTCATGAAGTTTAGATCGCCTGGTCTTCTTAGATCTTCGTTGGCGATGACCGGTTATCGCAAAGCGATGAGCCTCATCCCGTATGAACTGTATGTAATGCAGCGCTGGTGAATCCGACGCCGCGAGTAAGGGTTGCCTTCTGCCCGGAAAGAAAAATCGCTCCCGTCCGGGTTTACGGCCTAAGCCCTTGGCAACACCTAGTATCACGATACCTTCAACCTGGAGTTCGTCCAACACGGCTTTTGCTGCATTAACTTGACCTTTACCCCCATCGATCAACAGCAGGTCCGGAAACTCTCCTTCCCCTTTCTTTATCTTCTTAAATCTTCGATGCAGGGCTTCAGTCAAAGCAGCATAGTCGTCAGCACGCCCGTGTTCAATGTTAAAACGACGGTAATCTGATTTTCTTGGGCCATTTATGTCGAACACAACACAGGAGACTACGGTAGACTCGCCCGAAATGTGACTGGCATCAAAGCACTCGATGCGATTGGGGACTTCGTCCAAATCCAAATACTGGCGCAACGCTTCAATCCGCTCGATCTGGTTGTGCCGATTCGCAATATGCACAGACAATCTTGCTTCTGCATTACTCAAAGCCTGTTCAACTACACGTGCACGCCGTCCCCGCGGTCTAACAATGATTTTCACTTTCTTTTTGGCATGGCGCATCAAAGCAGATTCTAATAACGTCTTGTTCTCCGGCTGCGGGTAGACCACGATTTCTTCAGGGATAACTTTGTTGATATAAAACTGACCGATGAATGCCGCCAGGACTTGGGAAGTATCCTCATCCAATGACGGTTTTGGAAAAAAGGACTTACTTCCGCTGTTTCGCCCACCTCTTATGAACGTAACGTCGATACAAAAATGTTCGTTATCGGCACACAGAACAATCACATCGCTGTCCCCATCACCTCCACTTATGTATTGATGTTCTATGACCCTACGTATGGCCTTGATCCGATCCCGATAGCGTGCGGCCATTTCATAGTCCTGTTCTCCGGATTTTTCTTCCATCTTATCCGCCAGGTAATCGGCCAGCGTGGTATCCCTCCCTTCTAGAAACAATATGGCTTGTTTAACATCTTCTGCGTACACATCTTCACCAACCAATCCTACACACGGCGCCGAACACCGCTCTATTTGATATTGCAGACAAGGTCGCGACCGTAATCTATAAAACGTGTCTTCGCACTGCCTAACCGGGAATATCTTTTGTAATTGGGACAGGGTTTGGCGCACTGAGTGCGCGCTAGCATAGGGCCCGAAGTATTGCCCAGGTTCGCGACGGCTGCCGCGGTAGAAACTCAACCTCGGGAATGCGTGGCTGTCGTCCAGTCGGATGTACGGATAGCTCTTGTCATCGCGCAGCACGATGTTATACCTAGGACGATGTTTCTTTATGAGATTGCTTTCCAACAGCAACGCTTCACTTTCAGTGTGCGTCAAGGTCAGCTCGACATCTTGCACGTGGCTCATCATCGCGTTTGTCTTCGGTGGCATACCGGATTTCCGAAAATAGCTAGATAGCCGTTTCTTGAGACTCTTGGCCTTTCCAACGTATAAGACCTCACCTTTCCCGCTGACAAACTGATAAACACCGGGGCCATTGGGTGCCCGTCTTAGCAGTGTTTCATAGTCAAATTTCGGGTCCAGCATATCGGTCACGACAGCAACTCTTTTATATCTTTAAAAACTCGCTCAAACATAGAACTAGTGAGTCTTCTTGTTTGGGTGTTGTAGCGACTACAGTGATAACTATCTACGAGAGTAATATGCTCATTGATCCTATGTTTCAGGCCATGCTTAAAGGGGAATTTGGACTGAGTTAAATCAAAGGCTTTCAATACCGCTTTGTGGGCTACCGCACCAAGCGCTAATACGACTGTGCCTTTTCTACACGTCACCAGTTCTGCCTTTAAATAGGCGCCACATTCATTGACCTCTTGGGTAGTTGGTTTGTTCTCAGGCGGCAAACATTTAACGGCATTAGTGATACGACAGTTTTTCAAAACGAGTCCGTCTTTTGAGTTCAGTGATTCAGGCTTACTGGCAAAACCAAACTGATGCAGTGTTTGATACAACAGGATGCCAGCGTAATCTCCGGTAAACGGGCGCCCCGTTGCATTAGCACCATGCTTACCCGGGGCTAAGCCAACCACCAGCAACGAGGCTGCGGGGTCCCCAAACGGCGCTACCGGCCCGCAATGGTAGTCGGGATAGTCTTGGTTAACCTCGTCCAGATACTGTGTCAGTCGTCGACATTTGCGACACGTCGGATCAAACTGGCTTGTTTGTTTGCTAGCTAGCATTGCCCATTCATGGCTGATACTACTAGAATCGCGACCCTTCGAACCACTAAAGGAAATGCAAATTGAAGATATCGGCTTTTGACATCAGGGTAGGAAGTCTCATCGAACATCAAGGCAAACTTTGGCGCGTATTAAAGAAGAACCACGTCAAACCCGGTAAAGGCGGTGCCTTCATTCAAGTTGAACTCAAAGAGACAACCCTAGGCACCAAACTCAACGAGCGTTTCAGATCCGTCGACACTGTGGAGAAAGCCCACGTCGAACCGCGTAAAATGCAGTATTTGTATGCAGAAGGAGACGACCACGTTTTCATGGATAGTGAAACCTTTGAGCAACTTACGTTACCTAAAGAAGATCTCGAAGAACAGGTTGGTTACCTGCTGCCCAACACAGAGGTGCAGGTCAATTTTCATAACAACAACCCCATCGGTCTGGAACTACCGCCGACTGTTGTGTTGGAGGTAATAGAAACTGAAGGCGTTGTCAAAGGCCAAACGGCCTCCGGTTCTGGCAAACCAGCTCAACTAGAGACGGGGGTGCGTGTCACCGTGCCGACGTTTGTCAACGTTGGAGATAAAGTCAGGGTCAGTACGGAAACCGGCGAGTACATGGAGCGGGCTGACTAAATTGGGGACAGTATACTTTTTAATTATATGTGTGTTGGAAGCGTACCCCGCGCCGATGAATCGCGGCGGGGGCGTCGATCCTGCAGTCTTTTAGTGCGTTAAAAAGTATACTGTCCCCGGTTTAAAATAGTCAGGCTAGCTGCGACCCTACGGTAGCTAAGGTCGCAAGTGCTTCTTTGCTATAGGTTTTATCAGGTTGGGTGCCTTTCAAAGCAAGAACCGACATCGTCTTATCTCTATTTGGCGCGAAGGTCATACGATCCAGAACCTGATCGACCACATCCGGTCTGTTGCAGATCAGTGCCATGTCACATCCTGCCTCAAGGGCACGCCTAACCCTTGCAACTGGGTCGGCCTGGATGGCCGCCCCTTCCATACTGAGATCGTCACTGAACACCACCCCCTTGAAACCGATCTCATCGCGCAAAACCGAGCGCAGCCAATGGGCAGAGTAAGTGGGCAGTTCGCCGTCAATCGATGGAAAAACCACATGAGCGGTCATAACGCCGTGCAGTACTTCACTCAAGGCTCGATAAGGTACTAAATCATTTTCATTCACATCGACCCATGTACGCTCGTCGCAAGGTAAGCAGAGGTGCGAATCTTCTTTGACAGCGCCATGACCGGGGAAGTGCTTACCTACAGCCTTCATTCCTGCCTTGTTCATACCATCTATAAAAGCCCGAGCCAAAACGGAAACAGCAGCAGGGTCACGATGAAAAGCGCGATCGCCTATGACCTCTGAGTCACATAATGCCAAGTCCAGTACCGGTGCGAAACTGAAATCGACGTCCACTTCGCGCAACTCAAGCGCCATGACGTACCCGGCCGATCGGGCCGCTTCAATCCCTGCGCATTGCTCTCTGTCATAAAGGTCACCGTAGCTTTTAGCCGGCGGTAACTCAGTAAAGTCATGCTTAAAGCGCTGGACCCGCCCCCCCTCTTGATCGACTGCTGTAAGCAATGATGGGGTTCTAATTTTTTTAATGCTATCGATGAGCGCCTTAAGTTGTTGTACCGATTCGTAGTTGCGCGCGAACAGTATAACGCCACCTACCGACGGATGTGCGAGTTTGTCGCGTTCTTCAGGGAGCAGTTCCTTGCCCTTAACGTCTATAAACAAAGGACCTAGTGGCAAAGCTACGGTCATTTTAAGATCACACGTTAATCATGACTGGAACGCCGACGTCGACCATATCAAACAGGGATATGATGTCTGCATTACTCATCCTGACGCAGCCGTGTGAAGTGGGCACACCCATTTCTTCATCATCAGGTGCGCCGTGGATATAAATATACCGGCGCATGGTATCCACCGAACCGAGCCGGTTGAATCCCAACTGGGTTCCGCTCAACCATAGAATCCGGGTCAATATCCAGTCCCGGTTCGGATACTTAACGCGCAATTCAGGGCAATAAATCTCTCCAGTGGGTCGTCGCCCCTCAAACACCGCATTGGCTGGGCAACCATCACCGATCTTCGCACGTATACGGTGTTGGCCGCGTGGTGTACATTCGCTATTGATTTTCTCACCCGCACCATTCTTAGCCGTCGAAACCATCGCGCTCATCAACACATCGCCGTTCTTATCAAAAAGACGCAGATTTTGCTTAGCAAGGCTGATTTCGATTCGCATTAAACGGAAATTGTTCAATATAACGTCGAAAAAGACTGTAGGAACGGCGCCTTCGCTGTAATTCGATCAGCGCGAGGCACACCTCCGACAAGCGCACCTAATAGTATAGTGCCCCGGCTTATAGAGAGTAGCGCCGCTTGATATCCGCTAGCAAACCAAGCGATGCGTCTTCTATCATATCTAAAACGCGTTCGAATCCTTTGGCTCCGCCGTAGTAAGGATCCGGTACTTCTTCTTCGTCGAACTTTTCGGAGTACTGGAGCAGCAGCCTGATGTTCTCGCGATCCGACAAATCACCTGCCATGTGCAGCAGGTTGTGGTAATTCTCCCAATCCATAGCTAGGATGTAATCGAAGTCCCGGATATCTTCTGTGGTCGCTTTGCGCCCTCTAATCGATGACAAATCGATTCCACGTTTGGCAGCAGCGTGCTGCGCACGCATGTCAGGCGGTTCGTCAATATGATAAGCATGGGTTCCCGCCGAATCGGCAATAACGCCATGCCCGAGATCGTGTTCCGTTACCAGTTTCCGGAAAACCCCTTCCGCGGTCGGAGACCGACAGATATTTCCTAAGCACACAAACAGAACTCTAACCACAACTTTGTACCGACTGTTTAAACCTCTCTAGATCCGCCTGGGTATCGATCCCTGCTTCGGGCAGCTCTTCCACTCTACAGACTGCAATAGGGACACCGTGCTCTAGGATCCTGAGTTGTTCTAACTGCTCCGTTTTTTCCGCATCGGTTTCAGGCCATCGCGTGAATTCGCGCAAAAATTCTGCACGATAAGCATAAATCCCGATATGGCGTAATGCTTTGACACTGTTGCCTTTACCATCGCGTGGCCAGGGTATAGGCGCACGGGAGAAATACAGGGCGTGCCCCTTGGTGTTGCACACAACCTTCACTATGTTGGGATCTTTAAACTCTTTATCCGTATTGATCTCATGACAAGCTGTAGCGACTGCTACCTGATCGTCTGTGAACAATCGTCTCGCCACCTTGTTAATCAATGCCTGCGGAATGGAGGGCTCGTCTCCTTGCAGGTTGACAATAATTCTGTCTTTAGGCAAATGTAACTGGTTCACTACTTCCGCGATCCGGTCAGATCCAGACTGATGATCTGTTCGAGTCATGCAGACCTCGCCACCGAACTTTTTAACCGCCTGCTCTATGCGCTCGTCATCAGTTGCGACAACCACGTGCTGCGCCTTACTGCTTTTAGCTCGTTCGTAAACCCATTGAATCAACGGCTTGCCACAAACATCCAACAAGGGTTTTCCGGGCAATCTTGTCGCTGAATATCGCGCAGGGATTAAAATATCAAACTCCATTCGCTAGTCTAGTCTCGCCATTCGTCTTCCTCTAGAGCGCGAGCCTCGTCCTCAAGCATAATGGGAATACCGTCTTTAATAGCGTAAGCAAGTCGTGCAGATTTGCTGACGAGTTCTTGTTTTTCTTTATCGTAAATCAACGGTCCCTTCGTTACCGGACAGACTAAAATGTCAAGCAGTTTCTTATCGATCATGTTGGTTCCAACAATTTAACAAGCTGATTATAAAAACTTTTGTCTAACTTCGCTTCCACAGGAACATACCACATTTTGTGACGAGCGAACGGGGTACATTTTACTCCATCCTTCTCGGTCATTAAGACAACCTCATCACGCTCGAAAGCAAGATCAGACTGTTTAAACGGGTGATGATCAGGAAAAGCGTGTTCGGTAATATCGAGGCCGAACTTCCGTAGATGTGAAAAAAATCGATTGGGATTGCCGATACCCGCCACCGCATGAACATGCAATCCGCGAAACTCGGTTAGCGGCTTGCTGTTTTGAGAGTCGATCAGACTCACTGCAGTTTCACCCCGTAATTCACACCGCACGTCTCCTTCGTCACTGTTGTTGTGGATAACGAAATCTACGGAACGCAACCTGGACCTGGGCTCACGCAAAGGTCCGGCGGGCAAGCAAAAGCCGTTACCAAACTTGCGGTTCCCGTCAACAACCGCGATCTCAACATCTCGGTCAAGCGCTAAATGCTGTAAACCGTCGTCTGCTAGGATCACATCACACTCATGAATGTCTAGGATCTTGGCCACCGCAGCTGGTCGATCCGGATCGACAACTACCGGGCATCCCGTTTGACGGGCTAAAAGCACCGCTTCGTCTCCAACCGCATCTGGCGAACTCGTCATTCGCACTTCTTGCGGCCATTGCTTGGATTTTCCGCCATATCCGCGGCTCACGATTCCCGGCTTCCACCCTCGATCACTCAAATAGCGTGCGATGGCCACCACGATGGGAGTCTTACCAGTACCACCGACCGATATATTCCCCACGATGACAATCGGGACACCGAACTGCCGGATGGTCATAAGTCCCGATTCGTACGCCAACCTACGTAAACCCATTCCGGTGCGGTAGAGAATGCTAATGGGCCAAAGCAAGTACGCCAGAAAGCCACGCTGTTGCCATACTCCATCAAGGGCATCATTAAACGACCGCATAGCAGTCCCTATCCCGCTAAGCGTTGTTCCCGTATTTGCGAACGATAAAGGCGCGTATAAATGCCGCCCAATTCGAAAAGATCGTTGTGTTGTCCCTGCTCTACGATTTGTCCCTTATCCAAGACGAGAATTCGATCGGCCGACTCAATTGTCGACAACCGATGTGCAATGATCAAAGTTGTTCGGTCGTGCAGCAAGCTTTCGGTTGCATCTTTGACCAGACGCTCTGAAACAGCATCCAAGGACGAAGTCGCCTCGTCAAAAATGAGAATAGGTGCATCCTTGAACAGGGCCCTGGCTATTGCTATGCGTTGACGTTGGCCACCTGAAAGGCGGAGCCCCTGCTCACCCACATAAGTATCGAGGCCCTTCGGCAGTGCGTCGGTAAATTCCGCTACGTGCGCTGCCTCGACGGCTCTGCGAAGGCGTTTGTCGGAGACCTCGCCCTCATATCCATAGATAATATTGTTTCGAATGGTCTCATCAAACAAAATTGTGTCCTGGGCAACAATGGCCATGTTTTGCCGCAACGAGTTCAGCTGAATCTCCCTATGGTCTATACCATCGATTGTGATGACACCCTGAGTCGGCCGATAAAATCCAAGCAACAGCGCTGTAATGGTTGATTTACCGCTACCGGATGCCCCCACGAGCGCGACAGTTTGGCCGGGCTCGATAGTGAAAGACAAGTCTTTTAAAACCGGCAGGTTTGATCTGTCGTAGAGAAAATGAACGTCTTTGTATTCGATCCGACCTCGCGGGTGATCCAGTGTTTCGGTTCCCGTATCGAGCTCCTGTGGTTCGTCGGCCACCCTAAAAACGCTGTTTGCCGCAGCGATGCCCATTTGAATTTTTTCATTCACCTTCGCCAGACGCTTCAAAGGTGACATCAGTAACACCACTGTGGCCAAATAGCTGGTAAACGCCCCGGCCGTAAATGCATCGGGTCCGGTACGTCCCACCGCCAGCGATATAATGACTGCGATAGGCAAACCAACCATTAGTGTAATGGACGGGGCCATCGCTGCAGAAACGACTGCTCTTTTCAGTTCTTGTCTTCGATTACGCTGATTGGCCCGAAGGAAATTGTGTTTTTCAAAACTCTGACCACCATAGGTCTTGACGATACGCTCGCCAATGATGGCCTCCTTGGCCACATGGCTAATACTACCGATGGAGCTTTGAATGCGTTCGCTGGTTTTACGGAATCTCCGAGCGGCAATTCGTACCGCAATCGTTATGAGCGGCGCGAAAATAAAGAATACCAGCGTGAGCTTCCAATCCAGGTACAGTAGCCAAGCTACCAAAGCGACTGTAGTGAACGCATCCTTAGTAATTAAAGTGAGTGCGTCGGTCGTCGCCGAAGCCGTCCGCTCTACGTCATAAATAAGTTTAGACACCAACAACGCAGAAGAGTGATCATCGTAGAAGCTTGAAGATAAACGAATCAGTTTATTGAAAACGAGTTGTCTCAAGTCAAACACAACTTGCCGTCCCACCCAAGACATACAATAACTGCCTATGAATCCTGCGGTGGATTTGACCAGGATGACACCGACGATCAACCACGGGATCAATTTGATGAATTCGGCATCCGGCTCGACCAGTCCCCGGTCTGTTATCTCTTTTATGAGCGCAGCGAAAGACGCGTCCATCGCAGCCCCGATAGCCATAGCGACGACTGCAACCGCGAAAATTCCTTTATAGGGAAATACGTAACCTAAAAGCCGGCGGTAGAGTTGCAGGCTACCTCGATCGGTAGCGTTAACCATCACTGTGTATCGTTATCTTCGAGGGTTTGCTGGGTAGCAAACGTAATGTTGGTGATCCCCAATCTGCGCGATATATCCATTGCTCGAATTACCGACTGGTGCGGGGTTTGCCGATCCGCACGAATCATTAATACGAGATCGGTCTCACCCTTCGTTACGTTTATTATCGCTCGCCGCAGAGTCTCCGGGTTCTCGTTTAACAATTGCTTTGCTGCCTCCTCATTCGGACCTTTTACAGCATAAACACCTTTAGCGCTGATCTCGATCTCCAACACCTGAGTTTGTTGCTGTTCTACTGGTTCATTGGAAGACTCTGGAAGTTTTATTCGCAGCTGTGACTCCTTGGAAAACGTAGTGGACACCATGAAAAAAATAAGCAACAAAAACACCACGTCGATGAGTGGTGTTAGATTAATAGTGGTCTCTTCTTCTTTTTGATCAGAAAATTTCATGACACACTGTGCAAGGCGCCGGCCGGGGTGGAAAATTGCTCTCGTTCACCCTGTAATACCTCAACCAAGCGAATGGCCTCTTGTTCCATGTTGACCGTCAAAGCGTTCACCCTACCCCGAAAATACCGGTAAAACATAAGCGCCGGGATCCCCACGGACAGGCCTGCCGCCGTTGTGATCAGCGCTTCGGAGATCCCTCCCGCAAGCACGGTAGGATCACCGACTCCGAACGCTGTGATTGCGGCGAACACCTTGATCATACCGATCACTGTGCCGAGCAGTCCCAGCAAAGGTGTTATAGCGGCGATGGTCCCCAGCGAGTTCAAATATCTCTCAAGTTCGTGCACCACATGGCGTCCCGATTCCTCTATAGCATCTTTCATAACCTCGCGGCCGTGCTGACTGTTAACAATTCCAGCCGCCAAGATGCGTCCCAGGGGAGAGCTCTCACGCAGTACTTTGACTTTGACCGGATCGACCTCTCGTCGCTCGATCATTTTTTGCACCTGCTCCATTAAATGCTGCGGAGTGACTGCGCGCCGATTTAAGGTCCAAAATCTTTCGAGAATAATGGCCGCGGCGATTACAGAACACGCTACAATCGGCCACATCAGCAGCCCACCGGATTTAAACAGCTCGAACAAAGCGCGATCCCCTAGTTTTTTATGTCAGTCGATGTGATTTTAGCAGACTCACCGTAACCCGCATATTGCACCGAGACGT
>JASJAT010000151.1 GCA_030066885.1 Arenicellales bacterium
GTGTTGTATGCACCCGATTACGTTATTAATGCCGGTGGCATTACTGCTGTTTGGTTTGAGTACAGTAACCAGAACTTGGACAACCTAACAGGGCAAGTCGATAGGATATATGATACGTTGATGGAGATATTTCAACGCGCTACGACTGATCATCAACCGACCAGCCACATTGCTAATCATTTAGCACAATTGTATCTAAAAGGCAGTTTAAACCAGCCGGTCCCGAAGCGAATTGCCGTGTAGTCAAAACTGAAGAGGTAAAATCTCCGATAGCATCAACTACGGTTGCTATTGGTCTCTTCTCGCCCCTAGACGCAAGCCACTCGTTACTACTACTCAGTGACGCTGCCTTTCTGTTTTCAAATGACCCCGTCTGCAATCCATGAGGTGATCAATAATCGGCGTGAGAATCACTTCCATGGCAAAACCCATCTTGCCACCGGGGACCGCGATTGTATTTCTCCGCGACATGAACGAACCATGCAACATTGACAGAAGAAATGGAAAATCAACGTTGAACTTAACCGCGTCCCTAAATCGAATCACAATAAAGCTTTCATCAGCGGTGGGGATATCGCGCGCAACAAAAGGATTGGAGGTATCAACCGTTGGCACGCGCTGAAAGTTGATATCCGTATGCGAGAACTGGGGCGTAATGTAGTGTACGTAGTCGTGCATTCTACGCAGGATGTTATCGGTTACATCGGTTGCACTGTAGCCGCGATCCTCGGTGTCTCTATGTATCTTTTGAATCCATTCAAGATTCACGATTGGGACAACACCAATCAGCAGATCCACCCGTTTGGCAACGTTTACGGTATCCGTCACCACACCTCCATGTAACCCTTCGTAAAACAATACATCCGTATCGGGCGGAATATCTTCCCATTCTGTGAACGTACCGGGTTTTTGATTGTACCCTTCAGCTTCTTCTTCATTGTGTAAATAAAAGCGACGTTTTCCAGTTCCCGATTCACCGTATTGTCGAAACAGTTGCTCCAGTTCCTCTAACAGATTTGCCTCTGGCCCGAAGTGACTTAAGTTTGTATTTTCCTTCAATGCCTTTTTTATTTGACGGCGCATCTCTTCCCGATCAAAACGATGGTAGCTATCGCCTTCAACGATACAAGGCGTCACGTTCTCTCGATAGAAAATGTGTTCAAAGGCCGTCTTCACAGTACTGGTGCCTGCACCAGAAGATCCGGTAACGGCAATAACAGGATGCTTTGTTGACACTTGTATATCGGTCTCGACTAAAGAATAAGCTTAAACAGTTAATGCAACGTGGGTTCTAGTTCCCCGGCATCATACCGGTGCGCCATGCGTTCCAGATCCAATGGCCGAATCGCAGAACCTTGACCGCTACAACCGAAAGCCTCGTAACGGGCCTTACAGATTTCCTTCATAGCCTGGGTAGAAGCTTTTAAGAATTTTCGTGGATCGAATTGTGCAGGATTTTCGGCTAGAAACTTTCGCACAGCGCCGGTACTTGCCATTCGCAAATCTGTATCTATGTTGATTTTACGCACGCCGTTTTTAATGCCCTCTTGTATCTCTTCGACCGGTACTCCGTAGGTGACGCCCATATCACCTCCATGGTTGTTAATAATCGATAACCAGTCCTGGGGTACTGAGGAAGAACCGTGCATAACCAAATGTGTGTTGGGCAAACGGGCGTGAATCTTTTTAATCCGATCGATGGCCAAGATATCGCCGGTTGGAGGGCGCGTAAATTTATACGCACCATGGCTAGTTCCAATTGCTATCGCAAGCGCATCAACTTTTGTAGCCCTGACAAATTGGACGGCCTCTTCCGGGTCAGTCAGCAATTGATCTTGCGAGAGTGTACCCTCAGCACCAGAACCATCTTCCTCCCCCGCCTGTCCTGTCTCTAATGAGCCCAGGCAACCAAGTTCACCCTCTACAGACACGCCGCAAGCATGCGCCATCTCCACAACTCTTCGCGTGACGCCAACGTTGTAGTCATACGTCATGGGTGTTTTCATGTCCTCTCCGAGAGATCCGTCCATCATCACCGAACTAAATCCCAGTTGGATCGATTTTTGACACACAGCAGGAGAAGCACCGTGATCTTGATGCATGACAATCGGAATATGCGGCCAAGTTTCGATAGCAGCCTGAATCAAATGGCGTAGGAACACGGGGCCGGCATAGCTGCGCGCACCGGCAGACGCCTGCATGATCACCGGACTATCGGTCTGGTCTGCCGCTTCCATGATGGCATGTACTTGTTCCATATTGTTTACATTGAATGCTGGGACACCATATTCACGTTCAGCAGCGTGATCTAGCAATTGTCGCATCGAGATTAGCGCCATGTGGTTCTCCTGATTTAAAAAATTTGTCAATGCATCCGTCGGCTTTGCTTGGTGCGGTATTCCAATATAGAGACACCCGGTAGAGATTTTCCTTCAAGAAACTCTAGAAAAGCACCACCCCCAGTAGAGATATATGAAATCCGATAAGCTACCCCATATTTGTTCATTGCGGCGATAGTGCCCCCTCCCCCAACCAAAGAAAACACATCTGATTCGGCAACAGCTTTGGCCAATGCCTCAGTGCCTTTTCCAAATTGGTCATACTTAAAATCACCCACAGGACCGTTCCATATCACAGTACCCGCCCTATGTATGTGATCCATGTAGTGTCCTGCCGTAGTTGAACCAATATCCAGTATCCTGTCATTGTTACCGACGTCATCGATTGTCTTTTCCGGTGCGTGAGCGCGTATAAGTACACGCTTACCACTGAGATCAAGATCTGACATGTTTAACAGGGGATTAGACAAACTCATGCCTATGTATTTCTCCTACATCTCTACCGGTAATCCGACATACATACACTGTTGTTCTTAGGCATCAACTTATTGCTGCTACTGGTAAGTCATGACTGTTTTCGGTCACAACGGCCGCAACTGCTGCGACGATTTTTTCCACTGTAATACCAAAGTGCGTATACAAATCTGATGCGGGGGCCGACTCCCCGAAGGTATCCAGGCCTATCACATGACCGTCAAATCCGACATATTTTCTCCAGCCATCGGTAGCACCTGCTTCCACGGCGACACGGGCTGTGACACTTTTCGGCAACACCCCCTGCCGGTAATCCAAGGATTGCTGTTCAAAAATATCCACACTTGGCATCGACACAACACGAATCTGGTATTTACCCCGCTCTAGCTCGTCGGCAGCATCAAGGGCCAGACAAACCTCCGATCCTGTCGCGATAATGATTGCATCGGGAGGGCCATCACAGTCTCGTAACACATAGCCCCCACGGTCAATGTTTTGAATTTGATCTGGTGTCCGCGTAATGTGGGGAACAGTTTGCCGAGTAAATACCAAGCTTGTCGGACCGTTGGACCGCTCAATAGCCGCGTTCCAGGCGACTCCAGACTCCACGGTGTCACATGGCCGCCACACCGACATGTTAGGGATAATTCGGAGTGCGCTGACCTGTTCGACAGGCTGATGTGTCGGACCATCCTCACCCAACCCAATGGAATCGTGGGTGAAAACAAAGATGCTTCTTGTCTTCATGAGCGCCGCCATTCGTAACGCGTTACGCGCATAGTCCGAAAACACGAGAAATGTTGCACAAAAAGGTATACACCCTTTGTGTAATGCGATGCCATTGGTGATGGCCGCCATCGCAAACTCTCGAACGCCGAAATGAATATGGCGCTGAGAAAAATTTGCTTTACTCATCGGCTGTGATCCTTCCCAATTGGTCAGATTCGATCCAGTCAAATCCGCCGACCCCCCAATCAACCCTTGCAGTTTGGTTGCAAGCTTGTTCAACACCATTTGCGAAGATTTCCGAGTCGCCATCGCATTCGGATCAGAGTCAAACTCCGAAATGCATTGTGATACCCATTCTTGCCAGCTTTCGGGGAGTTGTCCTTCCATCCTTCTGAGAAATTCCCCCGCGAGCTCCGGATATTTCTTGGAATAGAGATCGAATCTTTTATTCCAATCAGCTTGAGCAGCTTTACCCCGAGCCACTCCGTCCCAGGCGTCATAGATTTCTTGGGGAATCTCAAATGGTTCACTTTTCCACCCCAGTCTCCGTTTTGTTTTTGCGACTTCTTCTTCACCGAGCGGGGCGCCGTGCGATGATTCGGAACCTTCTTTGTTCGGTGCACCAAATCCTATGAGTGTTTTGCAACAAATTATGCTGGGTTTGTCGGTTTGTTCCCTGGCCTGTTTTAGCGCTTCAAGTATCGCAACACTGTCGTGACCATCCACCTCCGGAATAACGTGCCATCCGTATGCTTCAAATCGCTTCGGTGTATCATCGGTAAACCAGTTTTCAACCGCACCATCAATCGAGATGCCATTGTCATCGTAAACGACGATCAACTTACCGAGACCAAAGGTGCCGGCCAAAGAACATGCTTCATGAGATATCCCCTCCATGAGGCATCCGTCACCGACAAAAGCGTAGGTATGGTGATCAACGATGGTGCAATCTTTCCTGTTGAACTCTGCTGATAGGGTTCGCTCTGCAATAGCCATACCGACTGCATTACTAAGACCTTGACCCAAGGGGCCCGTCGTTGTTTCCACGCCCGGGGTGCAACCGTACTCGGGATGACCGGGTGTCTTAGAGTGCAACTGTCGGAATTGTTTTATATCTTCCATCGACAAGTCGTAACCAGTGAGGTGAAGCAGCGAATAAAGCAACATGGATCCGTGTCCGTTGGAGAGTACGAATCGGTCACGATCCACCCAATTGGGATCGGCTGGGTTATGTTTTAAGAAATCGCTCCATAACACTTCAGCGATATCCGCCATACCCATGGGCATTCCCGGATGGCCTGAGTTTGCTTTTTGCACGGCGTCCATGCTCAATGCCCGTATGGCGTTTGCCTTTTGCCGGCGTGAGAGTTTCATTGTCTTACCCCCAATGTGACTTCTTCCAAAAGCTGAGCGATGCTCGCCAGTAAAATAGACGAGGCGATTAGCAAATTCTTTTGAGGCATTAATAAAAACTCTTTAAGAATCAATTAATAACAAGCAATATACATTGCACAATGCATAAAAATAACTCAATAATTGTTATCGTTTTAATAAGCGATCCTATATCTCTTAACACCGCCCTTTGAATCGATGCACGTCACTATCCGTCAGCTCAAAGTATTCGAAGCAGTTGCAACAAATCTAAGCTACACGAAAGCGGCAGAGGCGTTGCACCTGACACAACCCGCCGTGTCGATGCAGATCAAACAACTCGAAAGCGCGGTGGGACTTCCCTTATTCGAGGTATTGGGCAAGAAGGTCTTTTTGACCGAAGCGGGGCAATTATTTCTAAAGCATACCCGAACGTTGCTGGATCAACTCGAACTGGCAGAAGAAGAGATAAATTCAATAAAAGGAATCGATAGTGGACATCTAAAAATAACAATCGCTTCCACGGTTAACTATTTTGCGGCCAGATTGCTCGCTAAATTCTGTCGGCAACACGAAAACGTTCGAGTAAGTTTGGAAGTGACCAACCGGAAAACCCTGCTTGAACGTTTAGAAGCCAACCAGCCTGACATTGCGCTCATGGGCCAACCACCGGAGGGCCTTGAAGTTGATGCAGAACCTTTCATGAGCAATCCTTTAGTAGTGATAGCGGCCCCATCTAACCCTCTGCTGCAAAGCAAGAAACCGATGTCGGCAAAACAGTTTGCAGAGCAAGCGATAATTCTCAGAGAGCCAGGTTCGGGAACACGAGATGCTGTCGAAAGGTTTTTTCGTGAACGAGGGGTAAATCCAACAAGCAGAACGGAAATGGCAAGCAACGAAGCGATCAAACAAGCAGTAGAAGCTGGATTGGGTGTCGCGGTTGTTTCAATTCATACGGTGGAGCTGGAGACGGCGGTTGGAAGGCTGGCCCAACTCAACGTACAGGGTTTTCCGATCAAGAGAAAATGGTATGTTGCCCATAGGACAGGAAAACATCTGTCGACTACTGCGCAAGCCTTTAGAGACTTCGTACTGTCGGAGGGAAAGGCCTATGAGGAGAATCAGCTCAAACGAAACCGTTAGTACCCCAATTCAGTTTGATACCTGCGCGGGGTCAGCTTCATCGGCACGAACATCGTCGCTGTCCAACTTGCCTTCTTTGAACACCCTGCTAGCGAGGATGTCTTCGGCCTCGATGGTCATCAAATCGAGCTTGGTGATGGGGTGGTTGGACGCAAACAAACGGTTTGCTTGGCGCAGCCGGGCACGGTCCAGCGCATTTCGGACCGATCTTGCGTTTGCGAAATGGGGTAACTGCGTTCGCCGCTTGAGATAGTCGATAAAAGACGCTTCCGCTTCTGGGCTAAAGCGATAGTTTTGTTGTGCCAGCATGAGTTTTGCAATCGCCAATAATTCCTCCAACGTATAGTCGGGAAAATCTACATGATGCGCGATGCGGGACCGCATCCCTGGGTTGCTGTGGAAGAACCGATCCATCTTATCTTTATATCCGGCCAGAATAACCACGATATCATCCCGATTATTCTCCATTACCTGTAACAAAATCTCGATTGATTCCTGGCCATAATCACGTTCGTTTTCGGGTCGGTAAAGATAGTAGGCCTCGTCAATAAACAACACACCGCCCATGGCCCGTTTGATGACCTCCTTGGTTTTCGGTGCGGTGTGGCCAATATATTGGCCTACAAGGTCATCCCGTGTTACCGCGACAAGATGGCCCTCCCGCACATATTCCAAACGATGCAATACTTCCGCCATCCGCATGGCGACGGTTGTTTTACCTGTGCCGGGATTGCCGGTAAAACTCATATGCAGAGTCGGTGTTTCTGAAGCTAATTCCAGCTTTTTGCGCATTCGATCCACCAACAACAGAGCAGCGGTTTCACGCACACGGGTTTTGACTGGTTTTAAACCCACCAGCTCTTGGTCCAGTTTTTCTAGAACCTCCTCTATATGCGCGGTACGCAGTTCCTGCTGTAGGTCGACCGAAACTTGGTCCGTAGCATCCTTAGCAAGCTGGTTTTCTTTAGCAGGCCCTGGTTCGTTCATAGTGGATTTCGCTGATTTTGGTTTGAAATACTGGAAACAAGCTGCTTAGGCTAAGGGGCTTTGGAGCTAACCAAGCCAAAAGCTAGTTTAACTAGTAGCGTTGTCCAGTAGGCTTATCGGTCGCATAGGCATGCAGTCTATAGCGCATGCTGCGTCCCCTTAGGTCTTCCCGTTCGAGTCTAAAACCTGGTTCCTCACTAGGTCGATTAACAATGAAGGAAAGCCTAAGGCTCTCTACCCCGTGCGAGTCGTCGAACGCACTGACTCGAATGTAGTGATTCGGGAACGCTTTACGGCATTCGTTGACCTCGAACAGAATTCCTGCTGCATCCTTTAGATCAAACATAGGCAGTCCCCACATTTCCCAGTACGTGTTCCGGGGATGTGGATCATCTGTATATTCGACATTTACAGCCCAACCATTATCGATGCAATACTTTACTTGCGTACTGATCTGTTCATCTGTGAGGTCGGGCAAGAAAGAAAACGTACCTTGGGTGATTCGCATGACGATACCTCTTATATATCAAACCGATGGGGTCTCAAGGGGAACAAAGTCCGGTGTGTCGGTGGATTCATAGTTAAATGTGACGTCTTTCCACACTTCCAACGCCGCTTGCAAAGGCGCGCATTGTTTTGCAGCGTTTTGTAGAATTTGCGGACCCTCGTTCCATATATCTTTGCCTTCATTACGCGCGAACACCATCGCCTCCAAAGCAACACGATTAGCTGTCGCACCGGCTTCAATGCCCATCGGGTGACCAATGGTGCCGCCACCGAACTGGAGTACAACATCCTCTCCGAGGTATTCCAGAAGTTGATGCATCTGGCCGGCGTGAATGCCGCCTGAAGCTACCGGCATTAATCTATTGAGTGAGGCCCAATCTTGTTCAAAAAAGATCCCATTCTCGAGCCGCATCTCTGTATATGTATCCAAACAAGTACTGTATATACCCCGGATAGCGTGGGGGTCACCTTCCAATTTACCCACGACCGTACCGGCATGTATGTGGTCAACCCCCGCCATACGCATCCACTTTGCAATTACCCGGAACGCGACACCGTGGGATTTTTGCCGCGTGTAGGTGGAGTGGCCGGCGCGATGTAAGTGCAAGATCACGTCATTGTCGCGGGCCCACTTGGCCATAGACTGGATCGCGGTATAACCGATTACCAAATCAATCATGACAATAACCGAGCCCAGTTCCTTCGCGAATTCGGCCCGTTCGTACATGTCTTCCATGGTAGCGGCTGTCACATTGAGGTAGGTTCCTTTGACTTCGCCGGTCATCGCAGAGGCTCGATTGACTGCCTCCATACAGTACAAGAAACGATCACGCCAATGCATGAAAGGTTGAGAATTGATATTTTCATCATCCTTTGTGAAATCCAGGCCGCCCTTTAATGCTTCATAAACCACACGACCATAGTTACGACCAGATAAACCGAGTTTGGGTTTAACCGTGGCACCCAACAACGGGCGACCAAACTTATCTAAGCGCTCCCGTTCTACGACCACGCCCGTCGCCGGCCCTTGAAAAGTTTTCAAATAGGCGACAGGAATGCGCATGTCCTCCAAGCGCAGGGATTTTAAGGGTTTAAAGCCAAAAACATTACCGATAATCGATGCCGTCATATTGGAAATTGAACCGGGTTCAAATAGATCCAAGTCATAAGCGATGTAGGCGAAGTACTCAGCATCCCGATCAGCGCCCTCCCCTGTATTGGGGACCTGGTCGACCCGATAAGCCTTAGCACGATATTTTTCACAGGCAGTTAG
This sequence comes from Arenicellales bacterium, assembly GCA_030066885.1. Taxonomy (GTDB): domain Bacteria; phylum Pseudomonadota; class Gammaproteobacteria; order Arenicellales; family JAANXG01; genus JAHEKE01. The sequence continues at coordinate 8,824 of JASJAT010000151.1, forward strand.
CCTATCTGTCCATACCACCGTCCAAGTCGCCGTTGAAGATTCACCCGCTACCGCAGATGCTGCTTCAATCGGATCAACACCTTTTTGTGGAGTGATTCGGAAACAACAGATCAGGTCGCTTTCTTTGGGTTCATAGTCTGGCTGCCAGTAACCCATTTTTTTGTATTCAAGAACACCGGATTTGTACCGTTCGGTGCCCGTGATCTCGAGTGATGCAGTCATGCGTTGTACCTCGTGAATTCGTTTCAATAATCCGGCTTAAGCTTTCAAAACCCGTAGCCGTTGAGAGGCACGACCATAACGCATAAAAATCATCAGTTAAAATAAATAATAATAATTAATTTAATTAGTTTACACTTATGAAAATGTGTAATGTCTGCAATCAGCACAATGTGGCCGTGGTCGACGGGACAAATGGTAGCTAATGATGAGAAGCTTACATCGTAAGCTGTAATGTCGACACAGAATCCATCTCGTCTATCGTCTGTTTATAACGAACTTCGGTCGATTACAGTTTGTATGTACGATTCACAATCCGCACCATGTTCTTCGTAGCAGGAGACCAATTCTTGCGCGGTTTTTAACCAGTGTTCCTGACCACGTCGTACAACGGCCTTCAACGGCGCCAAAGTCTGCCCCTCAGCCCAAATCCCATAGGCTTCCTTTAATGTCGGGTACAGTTCACTTCGCAGAGAGTGGAAACCTGCGAAATAGAAATGGAGTGATGACGTAGTCCCATTGGATACCAGGGCGGGCAGTACCGTAATATTATCCGCGAGATTATCTCGAACCGCACGGGCACTCCCCTCTAATGGAGTGTTGGTTAAACAGTGCAACATTTCACTCCACCCATCACCCAGCAAATTTCCAGCGACCACCTCACCTATCTCATGCAAGATTAGATTCTCTATCTCGCTTGCTGCCAGAGTATGGGTGGCTTCCCTGGGATCACGTTTGTCCCCAAACGAAGCAATCGCTCTGTAAAAAGCATTGTGGGGTTTGTGCCAACTCCATTCTTCAAACATTCCCCAGACCCATCGCGTGAACGCATCCTGTCTTATGTATATTGTTTTTCCGAGTGACATCGCCGGGGGCGCGCTCATTTCTCGGGCAAGCTCCCTTCCAATAACATACATTTCATAGTCGTCGGTATGTTCCGTACCAACGATTTCGCCTAAACAAAATACAGGCTTGCCCCCCCGACCGTAGCCGGCACAATATACCAATCCTTGTTTCGACAGCTGCTGATTAATCTCTACGTGATCGAACGGATCATATTTCATACCGCCCAACGTTATCGAAGAGTGATGCGAATTCTCTAACGACGACAGGTATGTTTCCCTTTTTTGCAGCCATTCACCCAGCGAGTTATGGTCAAATGACTCTCCATTAGGGATACCTTTGTGCCATTTATAGTGCTCCCGCATACGCATTAGATATATACACATGGTCGCATCCCCTGCATGGTGTGCATCCGAAATATCGCAGTTGCGTTGTACCGAGCAAACCAGGTCCCGCATGAAAATCGCCAACTACTTGATGGTGGCCTGAGGTTAAGGAGGGATTAGTTTAACACTTTGACTCTTGAGGAGCGTAAAGACAGGCTGTAGAAGCTGGCGCCCCCGCCGCGACAATCGGCGCGGTGGCGCGCCTCCTACATTGGCAGTTACTGGTAACTGCTAACGAGTATCGAGAGACATTCCTTACTTCTCGCAACTCGGTCGCGCGAACGGCTCGTTACCCCGATGTTTTCCAAGCATCAGCTTTAGTAATTTCTTTTTTTTGACCGTCGGCATAACCGGCAGTATAAGCTTCCGTAATACGTTGCTCTTCCCGCTCTGGGTTGCCTAGATATCCTCCTATCCATCCTTGAATGTATTCTCGCTCCACGTTCATTTTCTCGAGCTTATCTATGGTTTCGTAATAGAAGTTGTCCGTCATAGCATAATCGGTTTTGAAGTTTAGGAAATTATCTCAATAACAAATTTGACTCACAAGCAACTAAACCTTCTGGCTGTTTATAGAGACATCAGGAACTCTAATTAACAATGGAAAATGTATACCGCCTTGCGGTGGGCAGGAACTAACTTGCTGGATCACCCATCGGACAGGAAGTTTTTCCCCAGATCGCGAATTGGCCTGCCCAATCCCGGACAAAGGGCATTTGTCCAATAATCGG
>JASJAT010000152.1 GCA_030066885.1 Arenicellales bacterium
TCGCTTAACGCAGCCTGTGTAAAAGCAAGGGACGTCATACCGGCAACTACCATGATTGTCCGTAAGAATATGCTCATTGTTGTATTACCCGATCAAGGGGGCACGGTAACATCCACCTACCGCGCCCCATATTCAGAGTTTTAGAAGGAGAGGCCGATAGTACCGGCGAACTGATCCATACAAAGCTCGACAGTTTTACCAGGGGTAAACAGATCCGGTCCTGACACACAGTTCTCCGGCGCATACAGAAGCGCGAAGTTGAGCTCTTTATTCCCGCCCAGCTTTTTACTAAAGCCAAAAGTAAAATGCTCTTCCATCACACCGGGTGCAATAATGTTGAAGGTGACTTCCTGAGAAGGAATGGGCTGGTCACCCGTGCTCGCACCTACACGCCAGGTCCAACCCCCACTTGTTTCCCAGGTATAACCGATCTTAAAAATAGTCATGTCGTCCCAGCCGAATCCAACGCTGTTCCCAAGACAACCCGGCCCTGTAGCTACAGGGGCCGTGGTAAGTGGTCTCGATGGCATACAACTGGTCGTTATTGTCGTAGAAGTATTACCGATGGCATCGGAGTCGGGATAATCAATATACTGCACATCCGCGGTCAGTGTGCCCGGCCCGGCTTTGAACGCAGCGCCTCCCTGCACTACCGGTGGAATGTCTAGTTCACCGCCGTTCGGAAACAAACCGGCGTAGTCGTCGAATGTATTTTTTATCTTGGTCTGATAAGAGAGGCCCAGGGCAAATCCGGGTGTTAGTTGGGCCTGGATACCTAGCCTGGCGCCCACCCCGGTCGCGGTGTCATTACCGTTGTCGGTAAGTTTAGCGGGATTCGTGGAGAACGGACCAAACGCGGCTAACCCAACCATTTCGAGTCGGGAAATATTACCTATGGCGGAAACTCCCCAAGAGGCCTTGTCACCGGCGAACTTTCTCGAGTAGCTCAAGTTGGCGAAAAGCTGGGAGTAATCAACACCGGTTCGAGTATCCGCGCCCGGTACAGCAGCGGCACCAAAGGTCCCCGCGTTAAAGGGTGTACTGCTGGCGGGCCAGTCGGTATTCATACCGCCATTGCCATACAGAGAAAATCCAATAGCCGCCTTGTTATCGCTTATAGGCCAACTGAACGCAAGATCCGGAATAAAGAACCACTCGCTATCACTGTTTACCGTGGGCCCAGCATAGGGTGGAAACCCTGTTGGCGGTGGGGGTGAATTGCCCGAAACGGTGTACTTCCGCCTTGGTGAAAACACAGTCAAGCCGATGTCTCTTCTCTTGCCCACGAATACGACACCAGCCGGATTGATGGCGGATATTAAGGCATCTTGCGGGAACGCGACACCGCTGCCCGCTATCCCGACCTGGCGGGCACCGTACCCGGGTTGAAACAACCCGTTAGTCGCATGCGCCAAGAATGGCAATCCCACGGCGAGTGCAGTAAAGAAGGTAACAATCAGTTGCAACTTACGATTTCTATATTTACTGCGCACGTTAAAACCCTCCCGTTTGTAACAATTTACAATAAAGACGAAAGATGAATAAGCCGATCACTACAATACTTTAAGTAATTTTCTTTTGTTACACCCTTATCCCCAATGCCCTTTCTTGTCTCGTATGCCTTCCCTCAAAAGAGATAACGATATTAAATCAACCTATCTAAAACGGGCATTGATATAAGTTAAGTGCACCTTGAGTCTTAAACAGCCCGCCGTATAGCAAAGTAATATTGTTCGACTTGAGTTGATTCATGGGGTGGGTGTCGTTTGCCTGGAAAAGTGATTCGGACGTAGAATCTAATCCGAACCACGGAGCATGATCATGACTGAATCGAGAGACGACATACTGCATCCAGGACTCCACGAGGCAAGTGAGGATTTCCCGGCAGCGCCGGCGGGATGGACACCCGACTCAGCCAAGCAAGTTGCCGCCGAATACGAGCTTGATCTGAACGAAGACCATTGGGTTGCCATCCGCGGACTACAAGAGTATTACGCGAGAAATGATCGCGCTATCAACGTGCGAGAACTCCTCGACGCTCTAGATGAGAAGTTTCACGGCAAAGGGGGCTTGAAATACCTGTATAGGCTATTGCCCGGAGGTCCGGTGGCACAAGGCTGTCGTTTGGCAGGGCTGGAGCCGCCGGCGGGCGCGGTAGATAAAGGTTTCGGCAGTGTGCAATGATGAGGAATTGTTCGAGCCGACACCTTGAATAGGGTGGGCGCCAAATTCAAAACACCACTCACCCGCAGTGCGGGTATGCATGGTTCCCAACCGCTCTATAGCAGGGTTCCTACACGCGATGAAAATGGCAAATTCCTGGCGGACTTTATGGTACTGATATCGGGTTTGCGTGCCTGGCCAAGCGCCAAGCAAACAGCGACGGTGGATAAGATTCAGGGCGTTTTGAGCGGTTACACTGAGGTCGTCTTTGCGGATTTGAATGTGCCGCTTAATCTGCTGTGGGTTTCCGTTAAGCCTAAACCCGGTCTTATTTTAGAAGTGTATGATGCGCTCAAACACCGCATTCCGGAGGCGGTGTTAATTGGCCCGTATGTATCTGCCCACGGATCATCGCGAGGTGCGAAACTGCGGTGGAGATAGTAAAAAGGAAGAAAGATTGAAAGTTTAAAGGACCTACTTTTTTCTTTACGTCATTATTTTTCACTTTTTACTTTCAGCTTTATACTCTTAACTAAATTACTGGATCGCTTCACATGAGTGGACCATACGCTTTTGATGGTGGTCATATCTCTGCACGATGACGATTGCTGAATGTAAGGTGCGCACCCCCGCGTCGATCGCCCGTCGATAACACCTCTACGCGATTTGTCTGATCTCGGCGAGGGCGCCGCTCCTACATAACAGTAGCGAGTAGCTTTTATCTAGCAGCTAGTAAAACAAACCAACGATACCGCACTCGATACTAATAACTAGCCACAAGCTGTCATGGCCCTTTGCGAGTGAGCAGTTATAGGGATAACGCCCGCAGATTATCGCGGCGAGGGTGCCGTACCTCCACGCCACCGTGAGACCATGGCGTAGTACATGATCGGAATCACCATCAATGTCAGTGCGGTGGAAACGAAAATGCCGAAGATCAAGGACACTGCGAGTCCATTGAAGATGGGATCGTCAAGGATGAAAAATGCACCCAGCATGGCAGCTATCCCAGTTAGAATGATAGGTTTTGCGCGCACTGCACCGGAAAGAATGACTGCTTCCGCCAACGGCATACCCTTTTCGATCTGCTCATTAATAAAGTCCACCAATAAGATCGAATTTCGAACAATGATCCCTGCGAGCGCAATCATTCCGATCATTGAGGTCGCAGTGAATTTGGCTCCCAACAATGCATGTCCAGGCAAAACACCGATTATGGTGAGGGGGATAGGCGCCATAATGACCAGCGGCGCGAGGTAAGATTTGAACTGCCCGACCACGAGTAAGTAAATCAGTAATATGCCGACCGCATATGCGATGCCCATATCACGAAAGGTCTCATAGGTCACCTGCCACTCACCATCCCATTTGAGGCTGTAAACGTAAGGTGTGTCGGGAACATCAACCAGGTACTGCGTTAGTCTGTCCTCTGAATTATCGATTGCCTGGTACAACTCAAACATGCCATATAACGGGCTGTCAGTATCTCCTGCGGCGTCACCGGTAACGTACACCACCGGGAGCAGGTCTTTATGGTAGATCGCGTGGTCGCGGGTGTCGCGATGAATATCCACAATTTCCGCAAGTGGTACCATGCCTTCTCCACCCCGGACTTTCAGGGCAAGCAGGTTATCGAGATTTGCTTTATCCGCGACCGATAACTCCAATCGGATCGGCACGGCATATTTGAGGTGGGTATCGCGCAGGTAAGATACATCGTCACCACCGGTGAATACCGCCACCGCCCTTACGACAGATTCTTGATCAACTCCCAACTGTGCGGCACGCTGCCGGTCGACAACGATGTTCCATCTTGGCGCTGGATATTCGATGCTGTCGTCGATATCGACTATATCTTCTGTTTGTTTGAATAACCCACTAACTTTGGTTGCTATTGCTATTTGACCGGCATAGTCGAGTCCATAAATTTCCGCCACCAGTGGGGCGAACACTGGTGGTCCGGGCGGTACCTCGACAATCTTTATACTGGCGTCGAAGGTTTCACCAATCGGGTGCAAACGCTGACGGATATCCCGGGCGATGGTGTGACTCTTACGATCCCGGCTTGTTTTGGGCGCAAGCGTTATTTGTACTTCTCCAAGGTGCGCAGACGTACGCAAGTAGTATTGTCGAACCAGTCCGTTGAAACCGATCGGTGAAGGTGTCCCCGCATAGCTCTGATAGCTTTCAACTTCTGGTACTTTGGCCAGTTCAGCGCCTATTGCATCCAACACACGATTGGTCTGTTCCAGACTACTACCCTCACGCATGTCCACAACGATTTGGATTTCCGATTTATCGTCAAACGGCAGCATTTTTAGTACAACCGACTGGGCAATAACCAGGTAAAGGGATAGTGCGATGGCACCCAACACGGCCAGACCCAACAGAAAACGGTTTCGCTTAGCCTTTGCAGTATTAAGAAAAGGTGACAACAGCTTGTTGAAAAACTTGGTCAGAGAATCTGCGTTATTTTTCTGATGGCTTGTCTCTACTTCAGATTTCATCAATCGGTTTGAGAGCCAGGGGGTCATCGTCAACGCGATGAGCAGCGAGATAATCATGCCGGTGCTTGCGTTAATCGGGATAGGGCTCATATAAGGTCCCATCAAACCGCTGACGAAGGCCATAGGCAGCAAAGCCGCGACTACGGTGAAAGTAGCCAGTATGGTCGGACCGCCGACTTCATCAACGGCCACAGGTATGATTTCGGCTAACGTACCGCGATCGATCTGTTTCCTTCGATGGATATTCTCCACGATGACAATAGCGTCATCTACCAGGATGCCAATGGAGAATATTAATGCAAATAAAGAAACTCGATTGATGGTAAAGCCCCATACCCAAGAGGCAAACAGTGTGATGGCCAAGGTAACGAACACCGCCATCCCGACGATGGTTGCCTCGCGCCACCCCATGGTGAGCAAAACCAGCACGACCACCGAAAGGGTGGCGAATGCCAGTTTCTGTATCAACTTTCGCGCCTTGGCGTCGGCGGTTTCTCCATAGTTGCGCGTTATCTTGACGTTAACGTTGTCCGGGATAACGATACCTTGCAACTGCTGTAAACGGGTTATAACGCTATCGGCAATCCTCACAGCGTTAGTTCCCGGTTTCTTCGCGATGGCCACAGTCACAGCCGGGAATGTTTGTCTCGCCTGGTCGGATACCTCGGTGTGTTGCACATACTGTTCCGGCTGGTAGGGACCGTGATGGACGCTTGCAACGTCTGCCAGATAGATTGGTCTGTCCTCGTTCAGCCCGACAACCAGGCGACCTATTTGATCTGCGTCGGTTAAGAATGTGCCCGCCTTTACCGCGATCTGTCGATTATCGTCAACGATACTGCCGGCATCCTTGGACACGTTGCTAGCGATCAAAGATCGACGCAAATCCTCAACCGCGATACCGTACCCGGCCATTTTCTGTGCATCCAACAACACATGCACAGCCTGCTCCGGTGCCCCGACAGTATAAATATCACGGGTGCCGGGGACTTTCTTTAACTCTACCTCCAAGGCATGGCCCACCTGAGCGAGGTCATAAGCCCCTACAGTTACGTCGTCTGACCAAAGCGTCGCAGTAACGATGGGTACATCGTCTATACCCTTGGGTTTAACAAGAGGTTGACCCACCCCCAACGCTTGCGGGAACCAATCGCTATGTGAAAATACTTTGTTGTACAGGCGCACGATGGCATCTGTTCGTTTTTCTCCCACCTTAAATCTGACCGTAACGATGGCCATGCCGGGCCTGGATTGTGAATAGACATGTTTGACGCCGGGAATTTCGGACAAAACCTGTTCAGCCGGTATTGTGACTAGTTTTTCGACTTCGGCTGCGCTGGCGCCAGGGAAGGGCACAAATATGTCAGCGAAGGTGACGTTGATTTGCGGCTCCTCTTCACGGGGTGTAACCAACACGGCGAAAACACCCAACAAAATGCCGGCAAGCATCATCAACGGCGTCAACTGGGAGTGGAGAAATAATGCGGCCAGCCTGCCGGCTAAGCCGAGCCGTGCATCATTCATTGATTTGACCGCTGCTTTAGATGCGCGACGGCCTTAACCGGTTCCAACACCACTTGTTCACCCTCTTCGAGTCCAGATAAAACCACCAATTTGTTACCTGGTAGCTTTCGCCCTGTACGTATTCGACGCAGACTCACTACACCCGACGTATCGACCACGTACACCCCTATGACCTCGCTTCGATAGACCACCGCTTGCTCAGGGATAACTAACACCGGGCGGGTGCCCAAGACAAATGAAACCTTGACCAGCATGCCAGGAGACAGGTCTTCAACTCCGACGGGCAAAGTCAAACGCACTCGCGTGGTGCCTACTCCGCGACTGGCATACGGAAAAATGGAAAATTCAGCAACCTCAATGGGTTTGTCCTCTCGCCCTGGCAGGTAAATCCGAGCAATGCCGCGTTTGCGCACACTGTGGATCAGGCGCTGCGGCACTTCGACTCCAACCCGGAGTTCATCCGGTAGAAAACCCGATATTAAAGGTTGTCCCGGCCGCACCGATTCACCTTGGTCCACGTGCCGTTTCGTAACTACGCCACCATAAGGTGCACGTATTTCGGCATATCCCGCTTGTTCGATGGCTTTGGTTAGCGTTGCCTCGGCCACTTGCAAAGCCGCGTTGCTCACTTCCATCAGGGCTTTAGCTTGCTCCAAAGCCTGGCTTGAGGCCGCGTTTTCTTCGTATAGCGATTCGATACGACGGTAGTTCCGACTCGTTTCGACAACCCGCGCCTTGGCATCTTGAACTTGAGCTTCGGCTCTTGCCACTTCTGCCTTTTGCTCTGTGCCGCGCAGACGGATAACCACCGCTTCGGCAGGTACGACATCACCCACGTCGAACATCACTTCCGCTACCCTGCCTGAAATTTCAGCAGTCAGGGTGGCTTCGTTAATGGCCTCGACCATGCCATCCAAGCGATGTTCAACGTCAATCGGCTGCTTCGTCACGCTAGCGGTAGGTAGGTCCGGTTGCGCGACGGCGATCGAATACGACAAGGTCAGTGAAGACAATAGTGGCAGAGTGATTGTGGGCAGTCTGTTCATGCTCTGTTCGTTCCCATATGTTCCAATCGGTGGCCCAAAATGATTTGCCTACCTCGTGTTTCGCAGCATTTATGATATATTATTATATAATAATATACAATACTACCTGTCGTTGAGAAGAAACACTTCATCCCCGCATTTCGTTAGCAGGAATCGATGAATATCGCTGCTAGGGTACCGCTCCTACAGGTTGATCGCTGGCTTAGACCATGTTTATTCCCGCAGTCTGGTAGCGGGAATTCAGGCGTATTCCCTGCCTTAAAGCGGGGATCCAAGATAACGAGTAGCAATGGATTCCGGCTAAAAGCATGCCGGAATGACGGTTCTATTTATTACGGTATACCGCCAATCTTTTTGTTCCGGACAGCAGAGTTTCAATATTTGAGATGTCGCGGCGAGGAAGGTTAGCTCTGTTCCGTATGAAATCCCATGTTTCTCCAATTCGTGAGGCCACCGGCCAGGCTCTTCACGTTGGTAAAACCCATCGTCTGCAATACATCGGCTGCCAATGCGGAACGACCACCGGTACTGCAATACAGGATAACAGCCTCGTCGCGTGCGTTGGCGAGCACCTTGTTGCGATTCGGGTTTTCTAAATCGACTGAGGGCTCTAAGATGCCACGAGGAATCGACATCGATCCCGCTATGCGCCACATTAAGTGCTCATTTGGTTCTCTCACGTCAACAATGAGCTGGGCAACATTGTTCTCGAGGGAATCGTGCAATTGTTCAGCACTGATTTCTTGTATGCGGGACTTAGCATCTTTGACTAAGTCTGCTAGGGTCTTCGGCATTTTTGTTGGACCTCGATAGATATCTAGAATTGTACTTGGTTAGTGTATTGCCACCCAGTCGGCTTGCCAATTACTCACCACACCGCTTACCGGGTCAACTGGGAACCGCACCCCGAGAGCGGTACATCAGTAAAAACACAACACGTGCTTAAGCTGGGGGTACCCGGGTGTTAGATTAAGCCGTACGTCTGACGCGACGAGGTTTTGGCTGTTCCTTTAAGGGACAGAAAGTGTCGTACAAGAAGTGAATGAGCTGCCGTATTTCCTTTCGCTCAAGAGAATAATAAATCGTCTGGGCGTCGCGCCGGCTGGTCAGGATACCCGTGTTCTTAAGCAAACCAAGCTGTTGGGAAACTGTGACCTGGCTGGCACCGATTAAGCGGGCCAGTTCGCCCACAGATTTTTCACCATCCACTAATTGACACAGAATAAGTAGTCGGTTCGGATTCGACAAAAGCTTGAGTATGTTGCTGACGTCGGTTGCAGCGGTTTCCATTGATTTAACATTCATAAATTATAATATACTTTAATAATAATAAAACCTCAAGAGTGGATTTTGCACCAAGATATAGTGGGGTCGATTCGAACAGAAGCTGCTATTTTTTGATGGCAGTGTAAAATATCGCTGTGATTCTCATGGCTAACACACGCGGGCCACGGGAGCTATAGCTTTGGCTCGAAGTTTGCAAAGTTTCAATTGGTCCGTATTGGAATTGATTCCCCATCCCATCGGCTGGTCACAGGCCGATCGCGACGTTTCACGCCGCAAATTCCTGAAGATTATTAGCGGTTTGGTATGTGCAGCGTTGGGAGTTGGTCTCTTGGGGTTTTGCCTCGTGCTGTTCCCAGAGTACGCCAAAACACTTTGGGCCGTGCAATTAATATGCTTGATCGTTTTATTTGGATTTGTTCTGGCTGCACTGGCTTGCGCACGAAAATGTTTCTTTGATCCGCTTGGTCATGTCCGAAAGTGGGCATCGGAGATCCGTCAAGGCAATTTCAGGGCTCGCGTTCCTGTCGCCGATGATGAGGGATTCGGGAAATTGTCCGATGATATTAATCGCTTGGCTGAATGGTTGGAATCGCTGGCTAACGATGCAGAACATCAGTTAAAACTCCAAGCGGAAAGACTCTCGGCCAAGAGTCAGTCATTGCAGTTATTGTACGATGCTGCCGTTGCAGTAAACCGCGCACCGAGCGACGAGCAGTTGATTGGTGAGTATCTTGATTCGCTAAGGTCGATTTTGGACGCTAGACGAGGGCATGCGTATATACAAACAGAAACGGGATTAAAACTCATCACGACATTCACCGAAACTCAATATGCCGCAGACCTCACAGTCAACCAATCGGCTGGACCTTTAGCTGGGCATGACTACACAAAGATCGAAGTGCCTTTAAAGTACAAAGATCGGATCCTTGGTAAGTATGAGCTCTATGTTGAACCCGACAATGAAATATTTGCTAGTGAAGTCTGTGAGTTGCTTCCCAGCATCGGGCGCCATCTCGGGATGGCACTTGAGAAAACAAGGCTGGAGCGGGAGTCGTTGCGACTTGAGGAACGCGCGCAATTGGCGAATGAGTTACACGATTCTTTGGCGCAAACGCTTTCCGCTTTGAAGTTCCAAGTACGGTTACTCGACGAAACTATGCAGCAAGGTGATGAGCAATCGATTTGGAAACAGATGGAGGGTGTTGAAGATTGCCTTGAAGAAGCGACTTTGGAACTTAGAGACTTGATAGCTCAGTGCCGGGGACGAGGTTCGAGCCGTAGCATAAATGTTGAAGATCCTATCGCTCAAGTTATCGCGCAATTCAAACGACGTTCTGATATCCAAGTATATTTTCATGACCGTCGGGGCAATACTGATATCTCAACGGAAATGGAAACCCAGATCGCTCGCATCATACAAGAAGCACTTACCAACGCCCATAAACACAGCCAGGCTTCGGTCGTACGCGTCCTTCTCCGCTGTGAAGCGAATGGTGTACTCGAAGCCATTGTCGAGGACAATGGGGTAGGGTTTGGCTTACCAAGTACACCATCACGTCCGGGCGAGCACATTGGGCTGGCCATCATGCAGGAACGCACGGATCAGTTGGGCGGCAGTTTAACCGTTGACAGCGAGTGTGGTGAAGGAACGCGAGTCGTGTTTCATATGCAATTGCCCAGTAAAAGTACGCCGGCAGATCTTATTTCGGGTGTTGCGTGATGCGGGTTCTTTTAATTGATGACCACGCCTTATTTAGAGTCGGACTGCAAGGGTTACTCGAACGAAGAGGAATTGAGATATTAATGGCCAGCGATGGCAGACGCGGTATCGCTACGGCGTTAAAAGAACAACCCGATGTCGTGTTATTAGATTTGCGAATGCCCGATATGAGTGGTGTGGGAGTATTGCGTGAATTGAAAGCCAAGTCTTTTGCTCACCCTATCGTCGTTCTGACCACCAGCGAAGAGGATCAGGATGTAGCAAACTCGCTGAAAGCCGGAGCGAGTGGGTATTTGTTAAAAGACATGGACCCGGACGAGCTGGTCACAACACTGAGTGAAATTGTTAAAGGTGAGACCGTTGTGGCGCCGAGGCTAGCCCGCTTGTTGGCCGACCTTGTAAAACAAGGATCTATGGATGCAGAGGCCAGCAGTCCCTTCGAGAGTCTGACCGCACGTGAGTTCGAAATACTAGGCCACTTGGCTGAAGGTCAAAGTAATAAAGTAATTGCCCGGCATCTCAATATCTCCGATGGAACAGTGAAATTACACGTCAAGGCGATTTTAAGGAAACTAGACGTGCACTCCAGAGTAGAGGCCGCCGTGATGGCGGTAGAAAATGGAATTCGTTACAGGCCTGAGGATAGTAGCTAAGTAGTTTCTAATAGCTAGTTTCTAGAAGCTAGACCAG
>JASJAT010000153.1 GCA_030066885.1 Arenicellales bacterium
AGCAAAATACCTTCGTATTGTGCACAAAGTTGGACAGCCTCGAGCATGCCCTCAGTAGGGATACCATACCCCTCACCGACATACTGATCTCGTACCAGTATTCTTGATTCCGGTACGCCGGCTTCGACGCCGATAAATTTTGCAGTCTCTTCGGCCAGGCTGTGAACTTTGGCTATTTGGGTCTTCTCATCCGCTCGAACGCTAATGCCGATTACCTCTATGTTTGAGTTGAGTGCAACCAAACCGGCTACCAATCCGGCTTGGGTTCCCGTACTACCCGTACCGTGGACGATCTTGGTGATCGTTAAATCAAGATCAGAAATCTGCCCGGTCAATTCATCAGCACAATCGACATAACCCAGGGCACCGATACGATTTGACCCGCCGCCAGGTATGATATATGGCTTTGCACCGGCGTCTTTCAAGGACTCGGCTACTTCTTCCATGGCGGCATCCATATCTGTTCCACCATCCCGGTACTCTATGTCCGCTCCAAACAATCCATCCAATAGAACGTTACCCGAGGTGTTATAGGTCTCCGGCGCGTCAGGTACTCTTGTCTCTAATAGAATCTTGCAATCGAGGTTTAGACGAGCCGCAGCTGCCAAGGTTTGTCGCACATGGTTGGACTGCACCGCACCTTGCGTGATTACCGTGTCGGCTCCCTGAGCCAATGCATCGGCCATTAAAAACTCCAGCTTTCGAGTCTTGTTCCCACCGGTTGCAAGGCCCGTACAATCGTCGCGTTTGACATACAATTTGGGTCCATCCAATAGCTTAGAAAGACGCGCCATTGGCTCCAACGGAGTTGGTAGGTGCGCGAGGGAAAGTCGCGGAAAGTTCGACAGTTTCATTATATTTATCCTAAATCGGCGCTAACTCTGCATAACCCTACAACATGATGAAGCAGTTTGATACCATTTACATTCTCTAGACCATTCATTCTTGAGCTATCCGTACTGCTTTCAACAATCTACCCACAAAGCTAAAAGTCTAAAGTCTCTATAAAGACTGGGGCTTTGGACTAAGTTCCTCCAGATTAAGCCCAATCGAGCACACTACACCATGTCTAAACGTGCCGCAGAAATCGAGCGCAATACTAACGAAACGCAAATCCGGGTCAAGCTTGACATTGATGGAAAAGGATCATCGTCCTTAAGTATTGGCCTACCTTTTTTGGAGCATATGTTAGACCAGGTAGCACGTCACGGCATGATTGATCTGGATATTTCTGCACAAGGTGATCTCGAGATCGACGCGCACCATACGGTTGAGGATGTGGGTATTGCATTCGGTCAAGCACTGGCCAAAGCGGTGGGGACCAAGCAGGGCATACGCCGCTACGGTCACGCCTATGTACCACTTGACGAGGCGTTGAGTCGGGTTGTCTTGGATTTCTCCGGTCGACCGGGATTGGAGTACAACGTCAAGTATCCACGTGCTAGGGTCGGACAATTTGACGTCGACTTGATTCGAGAATTCTTTCAGGGTTTTGCAAATCATGCTCAAGTGACGTTGCATATTGATACACTGCGGGGACGAAATACTCACCATATCGCAGAAACCATTTTTAAAGCGTTTGGTCGCGCTTTGCGCATGGCTATGGAATTTGATCCGCGCTTGGGAGAGGCGGTACCGTCCACTAAGGGAAAGTTGTAGCGTCATGTCACTAGTCGCAGTAGTCAATTTTGGCACTGGTAATTTACGATCAGTTCAAAAGGCGATAGAGCACGTTGCAGACAAGCGTGTACGTGTCGTAGTGACCGACAACGGTTCAGAATTGGCTAAGGCGGATCGCGTGGTATTTCCGGGGCAAGGGGCTATCGGCACTTGCTTGGACGCTATGGAAAAAAGGGACTTGCGTGAAATCTTTTACCTAATCCTTTCGTCCAAACCGTTTCTTGGTATCTGTCTTGGACTGCAAGCGATGTATAAATTCAGCGAAGAAGGCGGTGGTGTTCAATGCATGGGTGTGCTGGACGGGGTCGTGGAGCACTTTAGTGACGGAAGTGGTAGAGATAAATTTACAGACCCTGCCACGGGAGGGCGCCTTAAAGTTCCCCATATGGGCTGGAACAATGTGATGCAAACTCAGCCACATCCTTTGTGGTGCGATATTGAGCAGGGTCAGCGTTTTTATTTTGTTCATAGTTATTGTGTCCAGTCGAATGACTCAAGTCAGCTGTACGGAGTGACTGAATACGGCAAAACATTCACGGCTGCCGGGGGCAGAGACAATTTTTTCGGAGTCCAGTTTCATCCCGAGAAGAGTCAAAGCGCTGGCTTACAGTTAATTAAAAACTTCGTAAGCTGGGATGGCTCGGTATGAAACTGAATCCCACAACAAGGTTATAAGCAACGCGATAAGGTCTCCATGTTACTCATTCCTGCAATAGACATTAAAGAGGGTAAGTGCGTTCGCCTGCGTCAAGGGGATATGAACGACACTACGGTTTATCACGACGATCCTGTTAGCGTGGCGCGACGTTGGGTAGAAGCCGGTGCGCAACGCTTGCATATCGTAGATCTCGATGGTGCGGTGGCGGGTGAGCCGGTTAACGCTGATCTAGTACATCGTATCGCTGAACAATATCCGGAACTCCCGATCCAGATTGGCGGTGGGATCCGCGATGAAGATGCTGTCGAGGCGTACCTTGAAGCGGGTGTGCAGTACGTGATCCTTGGAACTAAGGCAGTTAATGAACCTCATTTTGTGAGTGATTTGTGCGTTGAGTTTCCGAGCCACATCATCGTTGGGTTAGACGCAAAGGAAGGTAAATTAGCCGTGAACGGATGGTCAAAGCTATCGAAGCACAACCTTATTGACCTCGCTCAGCAGTTTGAGAACGATGGTGTCGAAGCGATTCTGCATACCGACATCGCACGCGACGGCATGTTGTCCGGAATAAACACGACTGCCCTCAAACAGTTAGCGGAGGCTATCACTATACCTGTCATCGCGGCTGGTGGATTGTCCACTTTGAAAGATCTGGAAGCGATCTGTGAAATTGCAGATTCTGGGGTCGCAGGTGTTATCACCGGACGCGCTATATACGAGGGTACGCTTGATTTCGCTGAGGGCTTGAAACTGGTCAATGAATACTCGTGAAGTCCGATAAAAGTTACAACTGGCGATAAAACAACATTAAATTTTCGTATCTTCACTGAATAAGCATTGCCGGGATAACGGCTGTGCACGGTATACCACATTAGAAAGAGGAGAATGGAGTAACATGGGTTTGGCGAAACGCGTGATACCGTGCTTGGATATCGACGCCGGCCGAGTCGTCAAAGGAGTTAAGTTTGTCGACATTCGGGACGCAGGTGATCCCGTTGAAGTAGCCAGCAAGTATGATCAACAGGGAGCAGACGAGATCACGTTTCTGGATATCACCGCAAGTTCTGAAGGACGTCAAACCATTTACGCATTGGTGGAAGAGGTCGCCAGCCAGGTATTCATACCGATGACCGTCGGTGGTGGAGTGCGCGAATTGGACGATGTGCATAGGCTGTTGCATGCTGGCGCCGATAAAGTTGCTGTTAACACCGCAGCTGTGCACAACCCAGAGTTTGTCCGTGAAGCCAGCAACCACTTCGGTGTGCAATGTATAGTAGTTGCAATCGACGCCAAGCGCGTGAGTGATAAATCCCCGCTCGCTTGGGAAGTTTTCACTCATGGCGGCAGACAACCCACCGGTATCGATGCTATCGAGTGGGGGCAGCGCATGGTCGACTGTGGTGCTGGTGAAATTCTATTGACCAGTATGGACCGTGACGGTACCCGGGATGGATTCGATCTTGAATTAACTCGGACTATGAGCAATTCGGTTCCCGTGCCTATAATCGCATCGGGTGGTGTGGGTAACCTATCTCACTTGGTGGAGGGTATTATAGAAGGGGGTGCGGACGCCGTATTGGCCGCCAGTATTTTTCATTTTGGTGAGCACACGATACTTGAGGCCAAACAAGTTATGCTCGAAGCAGGTATAGAAGTGAGACTGTAGCAGCTAGTGAATAGTCACTGGTTACTAGTTACTTCCTAGCAAGAATATGGATTAGTGAGAGTGGTACTAAGAATGAACGTTGGCTGGTTAGAGAACATTATGTGGAACGAACAGGGCCTTGTTCCCGCTATTGCACAAGAAGCGAAGAGTGGTAGGGTTTTGATGGTGGCCTGGATGAACCGGGAGTCACTGGAGCAGACTGTCAACACCGGTAAGGCAATTTACTGGTCAAGGTCCCGTCAAAAATTATGGCGTAAAGGTGAAGAATCTGGACATGAGCAAATAGTCCAGGAAGTGAGAATGGACTGTGATAATGACGTTATCTTGCTTCAAGTTGAGCAAAAAGGCGGTATTGCTTGCCACACGGGGCGGCATTCCTGCTTTTTCCAGCGACTAGAGGAAGAAGGTTGGGAGACGGTTGACCCCCAATTAAAGGATCCTGAGAGCATTTATAAGTTATAGTTAGTATTTGAGAACTGAGTAATCGTTTCGAACTTTCGGGATATAGTTGAAAAGCTGACCGAAACGACGGAACACAGAAATTGGAGAAATTCTATGGGTATGGGTGGAATCAGTATTTGGCAACTACTGATCATTTTAGTAATTGTCGTTCTTTTATTCGGTACCAAGAAGTTGCGCAATATCGGTACGGATTTGGGTGGCGCGATTAAGTCATTTAAAAAATCTATGAACGAAGGCGATGAGGATGGCCAGAAGCAAATTGAAGCAGGCGACGTAGCTAACGAAGTCGGCCCAGGTGAGGTCTCTGAAAGCGTCGAAGTGGAAAAAGACAAAGCGTAACAAGTCGTCATGTTTGACATTGGCTTTTGGGAGCTGAGTCTTATTGCGGTAATTGGATTGCTGATTCTTGGGCCGGAACGGTTGCCCCGAGTTGCGCGCACCGCCGGACTGTGGGTTGGTAAGCTGAAAAAGATGGTAGCGGATGTGAAGTCGAACATCGATGAAGAATTGCGCATGGAGGAATTGAACGCACTTAAACAAACCGGAGAAAAACTCAAAAGCGATCTGGAATCAACGCAGCAAGGATTGAGAGAAGCGGGCAATACGTTTCAAAGTTCTGTAGAGGACGTTTCGAATGCGGCGGAAAGTATAGCTAAAGACTCCGACGTCGATATTGTCTCAGCCATAAATGAATCCGCCCCCAAGATAGATGAAGAACTGGTTGGTGTGGGTAGTACAGCTAAGCCGACCAAAAATAAGACAGAGAAAAAAGCCAAAAAGAAGAATGTAAAAAAGAAAGCGGCGACTAACGGCAAGAAAGTTGCCAAGAAAAAAACCGCTGCCAAAAAATCTGTGGCACGAGGCGAAACCACCAAGAAGAAAAAGAAAACCAAAGAGGTCGCACCAGAGCTTGGTGGGAAGAAATACAAAGCTCAGGTGCAGGCCACATCAAGTCATAGTTCCGACCTGCCGAACCAAGACGCTCCGGACCACAACGTCTAAACCGGAAAACTGAGCTTCGTCCGTGGAAGACAACGCGCCGAAAGAAACATTCATATCCCACTTAGTGGAGTTAAGGAATCGTCTTATGTATTCCCTCGCTGCCGTGCTCATCATATTTGTGCCGCTAGCGGTCTTCGCGAACGAACTATATGTCTATTTTGCAGCACCCCTTATGGCGGTGCTCCCCGAAGGGAGCACTATGATTTCGACCGAGCCACACGGTCCGTTTTTCGTCCCGTTCAAGTTCGCTTTTGCAGTAGCTGTGGCTATCGCTGTACCTTATCTTCTTTATCAATTGTGGGCGTTTGTAGCACCGGGCTTATATGAGAATGAAAAAGCGCTTGCGTTCCCGATCATAGTCTCGAGCACGATATTGTTTTACCTTGGAATCGCTTTCGCTTACTACGTCGTATTTCCGATCATATTCTTATTCTTCACGACCACGGCCCCCGAAGGTGTCGCCGTAATGACTGACATAAACGCGTACTTCAGTTTTTCACTTAAGTTGTTCTTCGCGTTTGGTGTGGCTTTCGAGGTTCCCATAGCGACCGTGATCATGGTGCGTACCGGCATAACCACACCGGAAAGCCTGGCTGCTAAACGACCATATATTGTAGTGGGCGCTTTCGTCGTTGGTATGTTGATGACACCGCCAGACATCTTTTCTCAAACTCTGTTGGCTTTACCGGTTTGGTTATTGTTTGAAACAGGGCTATGGTTCTCCAAACGAGTCAAGCCAAAACCTGAACTTGAGGAAGTTGGGGAGACGTAGGTAGCAGGACGTGGCGCCATTGGTTGTTTTACTAGCCGCTAGATGCAAGCTACTCGCTTCTACAACTTGAACTAAGCTAGAAAGCATCGGTCGAATTCAGACCAAGGCTTTCTATTTGGTGGCCTATGTTCCATAAAAGACTCCGTCTTCTGGTTTTAACACTGTGTGTTTGTTGTGGCTCAGCGAGCGCACTGGATAATCAACTGCAAAACCATCCTTCCCCCTACCTGGCTCTACACGGTAATGACCCGGTGGCTTGGCAGGATTGGACCCAAGCAGCCGTACAACTTGCGAAAGATCAGGGAAAGTTACTTTACGTGTCGGTGGGGTATTTCTCATGTCATTGGTGTCACGTAATGCAAAGGGAGAGCTACCAAAACGATCAAATCGCCATGTTGTTAAACGAGAACTTCATACCAGTGAAGGTTGATCGAGAGTTAGAGCCAGCACTGGATGCGCGTTTAATCGAATTTGCACAAGCCACCCAAGGACGTGCCGGTTGGCCGTTGAACGTTTTTCTGACACCACAAGGGCACCCACTTTATGCCGTTTTGTATATGCCGCCTGAGAACTTCCAACAAGTACTGACAAGATTACAAGAGATTTGGCAGAACGATAGCGAAAATCTAAGCAATCTAGCAGCCCGTGAATCAAGACCGTTGCAAGGCCCGGGTGAGCCGAAACTAGATGTAGGTAGTGTGCAGGCATTGGCCCAGAAGATCGTGGCAGAGGCTTTGAACATCGCCGATATTATGGAAGGAGGTTTTGGTCAACAAAACAAGTTTCCCATGGTGCCACAACTGACGTTTTTACTCGATCAATATGAGCTTGATCAGAACGATCAGCTAAGAGAGTTCTTGATCTTGACATTGGACCAGATGGCGGACAACGGGATGTACGACCATGTAGGAGACGGGTTCTTTCGTTATGCAACGGACCCAGGTTGGGAGATACCTCATTTCGAAAAGATGCTATACGACAACGCCCTACTGGCCATGCTGTACCTACGTGCTTCATCGTCCTTAGACGTGCCCCGTTATGCTCAGATTGCCAGAAATACCCTGGATTTCATGCAACGCGATATGCTTAAAGACAATGGCGCGATGGTGGCTTCTTTTTCCGCGGTCGACGAAAACGATGTCGAAGGAGGATATTACCTGTGGAGAGCGTCAGAACTTGCCCACGTGTTGACCGAAAAAGAGGCACAAATCATTCGAATGGCCTGGGCTATGACTGGGCCGGTGGTCTTCGAGGCTGGATATTTACCCAAGAAGGGATCTGATGTTGAAGCAATTAAAAACGAATTAGGCGTCACGGAGGCTGATGTTCTGAGACACATTGAATTAGCGCGATCTAAACTTTTTGCCGCCCGTTCTGAGCGGATTTTACCCACGGACACTAAACTATTGGCGGGATGGAACGGGTTGGCCCTGGCTGGGTTTGCTCGCGCCGCAAAGACGATCAACGATGAAGGTTATATGGACAGCGCCCACAAGCTCAGGAACTACATCATGACTGAGCTTTGGGATGGGGTGACTTTGCGTCGTGCTGTCGACGGGCAACGGGAACTGGGTAAACCTTCACTGGAGGACTATGCATATGTCGGCATGGGGCTATGGGAATGGGCTGAACTGACTGGAAATCGAGAAGACTATCAAGCAGTATCGGACATAATCGAGCAGGCGTGGGCGCGTTTTTATAAAGAGGGGTGGCATATGGCCGAAGAAAGCTTCATCGCCATGGAACCAAAAAGGGATTTGATAGCAGATGGACCCATGCCTTCTCCTGCCGCAGTGGTGGCACTGTTGAGTCTCAAACTAGCAGAGCGAAACAACGATGATAAACTGCGTAGGCGCACTTTGTCGGCATTGAATAGCGGGGATAGACAACTAAAACAGAGTGGGTTCTGGTACGCATCCCATGTTCGAGCAATGCTGGCCGCGGTTGAGACGAATTAAGGGCTAGTTGCTAGGCGGAGATTTACTTGTTCGATTCGCGCCGTGCGAAAAAGCCTCGCTTTTGGGGTGGACTCCTGATAGGGGGATTTCGCTATAGTTCTAATTTATTCTTTAAATAACAACGAGATACAACAATCTAGCGCCCATCCAACCACACAAAATGTGGCGTTCTGATATAATGCGAACCTCACCGCCATTCGGCAATTGGTACCAAGGGCACCTCTAAAAACATAAACATAAGTAATCGCTGTTCTGGTTTCGAAACAACATCAGGAGCAATCATGATCGACGATCGTGTAGACAAAGGGCGACGCCGTTTCTTAACTGCCGTCACCAGCGGAGTTGGTGTAGTGGGGGGAGCATTTGCAGCGACTCCTTTCGTTCTCAGCATGACACCAAGCGAGCGTGCTAAAGCAGCCGGGGCGCCGGTGGAAATTGATATAAGTAAATTACAACCTGGCCAGATGCTAAAAGAAATTTGGCGAGGAAACCCGGTTTGGGTAATCAGCCGCACTCCTCAAATGTTGGAATCACTGAAGACAGTCGAAGGCGAATTGCAAGATCCTGCTTCTGAAAAAAGCGTTCAACCGGATTATGCTAAGAATGAATATCGGTCCAAGAAACCGGAAATCTTGGTTTTGGTAGGAATCTGTACTCACTTGGGATGCTCGCCGGTACAAAAATTCGCTGTGGGCCCCGATTCTGGTATTAGCGATGATTGGCCGGGTGGTTTTTTCTGTCCCTGCCACGGATCGAAATTTGACCTCGCTGGCCGTGTATATTCGAACGTACCGGCTCCGACTAACATGGTGGTTCCACCTTATAAGTTCGTCAACGATACTTTGCTTTTAATAGGAGTCGAGGAGGAGGCAGCCTGATGAGTAAGTTTATGTCTTGGGTTGACGAACGATTTCCTGCGACCAAAGTATGGGAAGAACACCTCGCTAAATACTATGCTCCAAAGAACTTTAATTTTTGGTACTACTTCGGCTCATTAGCCATCGTGGTACTGGTAATACAGATTCTGACTGGAATATTCCTCACCATACACTATAAGCCTGATTCCGAATTAGCTTTTGCATCCGTCGAGTACATCATGCGGGATGTGCCGTGGGGGTGGCTGATACGCTATATGCATACAACCGGGGCGTCGGCGTTTTTCATCATTGTCTACCTGCATATGTTCAGAGCCTTGTTGTACGGCTCGCACCGCAACCCGCGGGAGTTGATATGGTTGATTGGGTGTGTCATTTACGTGGCTTTGATGGCGGAGTCCTTTATGGGTTACCTATTGCCATGGGGCAACATGTCCTATTGGGGTGCCCAGGTGATCATTTCCCTCTTCACTGCTATTCCCCTAATTGGTGAAGGACTCGCAGAATGGATACGGGGTGACTTCGTGGTGTCCGACGCGACACTGAACAGATTTTTCGCCTTTCATGTTATTTTGATTCCTTTAATTTTGGTCGCGTTGGTGTTCCTACATATCGTTGCCCTGCACAAGGTAGGTTCGAATAATCCGGATGGGATAGAGATTAAGAAGAACAAAGACACAAATGGAATTCCCGTAGATGGGATACCATTTCATCCTTACTATTCAGTAAAGGACCTCGTCGGTGTGGTGTTTTTCCTCATTCTGTTTGCTCTGGTCATATTCTTCATGCCGGAATTTTTTGGTGTTTTCCTGGAAAAAGACAACTTTGCACCGGCAAATCCACTGCAGACTCCAGAAGATATTGTTCCGCTTTGGTATTTCACTCCTTATTACTCGATTCTGCGTGCAAACACGGTTAACTTTTTTTGGATAGACGCGAAGCTATGGGGGGTAATTTTTATGGGTCTCGCCATAGCACTGTTTTTCGTATTGCCTTGGCTGGACCGTTCACCGGTTAAATCGATCAGATATCGGGGATGGCAATACAAATTTTGGTTGACCCTGTTTGTTATTAGTTTTGTCGTTTTGGGTTATCTCGGCTTTAAAAACCCGGACCACGTCGACTTGTTTTTGTTTAAAAACGTAGTTTGGGCCCAGGTGTTTACCATTACCTATTTTCTGTTTTTCTTTCTGATGCCTTTCTATAGCAGGTCGGAGAAAACTAAACCAGAACCAGAAAGGGTGAGTTTCAAATGAAGCGTTTATTATTTCTGATGTCGCTGTATCTGTTCTCACCTTTGTGTATCGCAGCTGGTGAAAGTAAACCGTTGGACTCGGTTTATGTGAACTTGAGTGACAAAGCCTCCATGCAACGTGGGGCGCGTCTGTTTGTCAACTATTGTTTGCCCTGTCATAGCGCAGCGTACATGCGCTATAACCGTATGGCCGAGGACTTAGACATTAGCGAACAAGTGCTCAAAGAAAATCTGTTGTTTGCAAGTGACAAGGTAGGTGATTTGATGACTACCAACATGTCGGCGAAAGATGGTAAGAAATGGTTTGGTGTTCAACCTCCAGACCTGACTTTGGTCGCTAAAGTGCGAAAACCAGATTGGATCTATACCTATTTACGCAGTTTTTACATGGATGAAAATTCTCCAAGTGGTTGGAATAACACTTTATTCGAGAATGTTGCCATGCCCCACATTCTTTATGGATTACAAGGAAACCAGCGCTTGGCAGGTACCGATCCCGAAACCGGTAAACCAGAATTTACACTCGTTTCTGAAGGAAGCCTAACTCCGGAAGAATACGATGCGACAGTACGTGACCTAATCAATTTTTTAGTGTACCTGTCTGAGCCAGTCAGATTGAAGCGTCATTCCATAGGTGTGTTTGTGATTTTGTTTTTACTGGTCTTCATGATTCTGGCGTACCTCCTCAAAAAGGAATATTGGAAGGACGTTCATTAGTTAGTTGTCATATGCTACGGGCAACTTTAGTTGTTAAGAGAAAGTTTTATGGTAACCCCAACAGGTAGAAAACCCATCATGGCGCTGTATTCCGGTAAGGAGTGCGTGTTCAGTCATGGTTGTCGAATAGTACTTTTCGAGAAGGAAGTCGAGTGCCAAATTATCTATATGGACGACGACGAAGCTTCTGATGGCCTAG
>JASJAT010000154.1 GCA_030066885.1 Arenicellales bacterium
TTATCTCGTCGATTAAATGCCCATCCAAATTCACCCCTTCTCTGAGGCGAACAAACAATACCACTCGGACATCGCCCTCCCAGCGTTGACCGATAACCAGACTCTCTACCACGTCATCGACTTTCTCCGCTTGCCGGTAGATTTCTGCTGTACCGATACGCACACCCCCCGGATTCAGCACTGCGTCTGAGCGGCCATATATGAACATACCACCGTGTTCCGTCAACGCGACGTAATCGCCATGGCACCAAACGTTGGGCACTTTC
Source organism: Arenicellales bacterium (assembly GCA_030066885.1). Taxonomy (GTDB): domain Bacteria; phylum Pseudomonadota; class Gammaproteobacteria; order Arenicellales; family JAANXG01; genus JAHEKE01. Next base: position 267 of record JASJAT010000154.1, read on the forward strand.
TCGAAATACGCCTTCTTGTATTTAGACCCATCCGGGTCATTCCAAAAGTAGATCGGCATTGAAGGAAAGGAGTTGGCACATGCCAGCTCGCCTTTTTCTCCGACCTGGGCTTGCTCGCCATTCTCATCCAACACCTTTACATCCTGACCCAAAGCCAGGCATTGAACTTCCCCCCGCCACACCGGCAAAGTCGGGTTGCCTCCTACAAAGCAAGAAATGATATCGGTGCCGCCTGAGATCGAAGACAGGCATAGGTCCGACTTTATGTTCTGATACACAAAATCAAATCCCTCTGGAACCAGGGGAGAGCCTGTCGACAGTATGGTCTTCAGCGTAGAAAGATTATGCGTTGTCTTGGGATGAATTTCTGCTTTGCCGATCGCATCGATGAACTTGGCTGAAGTTCCGAAGATATCGATACCTTCTTCGTCTACATAATCAAACAATACATTGCCGTCAGGATAAAAGGGGGATCCGTCATACAACATCAACGTGGCTTTTGACGCCAAGCCTGATGCCAGCCAATTCCACATCATCCAACCACAGGTGGTGAAGTAAAACAGTCGATCGGCAGGTTTTACGTCGACGTGCAATTTGTGTTCCTTTAGATGTTGCAGCAGCGTGCCTCCAACCCCATGCACAATACACTTGGGAGCACCGGTGGTTCCGGACGAGTACATCACGTATAAAGGGCTATTAAATGGAACTCGGTCGAAATCGATGTCCGCCGGGTTAAAGCCATCAACAAACTCATCCCATACCAAGGCGTTGTCGATTTCTTCAATCGCAGGTTCGCTGGCAACATAGGGCACGACAACGACCTTGTTCAGACTAGGTAGTTGCCGGCAAATCTGGGCCAGTTTAGACAGCGACTCATGCTGCTTACCGTTGTAAAAATAACCGTCGACCCCGATGAGGATCTTGGGCTCGATTTGGCCAAAGCGATCAAGTACGCCTTGCACCCCAAAATCCGGCGAACACGATGACCATACTGCTCCGAGTGAAGCAGTAGCCAACATTCCAATCACAGCTTCAGGCATGTTTGGAATATATGCGGCGACCCGGTCCCCCTGCCCGATTTCCGCAGCTCTCATGGCTTGTGCCAGGCGAGAAACACGTTGACGAAGCTCGTCCCAGGTTAGGGATCGTTTTACTTGGTCTTCACCCCTAAAAACTATGGCGATGGACTCGCCTTTTCCGCGCAAAAGGTTTTCGGCGAAATTCAGCTGGGCATCGGGGAACCAGGTTGCCCCCGGCATTTTTTCATAGTCGGTAACAATAGTGTCACCACGGGTTTCGGCAATAACTTCCGCAAAGTCCCACAACGAGGTCCAGAACTCCGGTGCATGCTCGATAGACCACTGATGGAGATCCGCGTAATCATTAATGGTCAAGTCATAGCGCCCAGCCACGGATTCGGTAAACGCCGCGACGTTCGATTGCGCAATCCGATCAACCGAAGGAGTCCATAACGGTTGGGGCATGGGTAGAGTTAATCCTCGCCACCGATTACGACAACGGTGCGACCCATTTTTTTAGCTTCAATATAATCGTCAAATACACTCGGCAACTCATCAAAATTGATCGTTTGGGTCACAATTTTGTCCAGATGACGTGGCCTCAAATCCGTACCAAGTCGATCCCAGGCCTGTTGTTTCACGGCTGTTGGACATACTACCGAATTGATCCCCAGCAACGATACGCCGCGTAATATAAATGGCATTACCGTAGTATTGAGTTCCCAACTTGCGGCCAATCCAATTGACGCGATATTGCCCATCGGTTTGGTCGTTCGGGTCAACCAGGTTAATACTTCACCACCCAGATTATCCAAGGCACCGCCCCATTCGGCTCTTTCTAAAGGTTTCTTACCTAGATCAACATCCTGCCGCAGCAACGTACTCGAGGCGCCAAGAGATACTAAATAGTCTTCTGACTCTGCTTTACCGGTTAACGCGACAACTTCGTAACCACTTCCGGATAAAATATCGATAGCAATACTACCCACGCCACCCGTTGCGCCGGTGACAACGATAGGACCGTGCTCCGGAGTTTGGCCGTTCAGCTCCATTCGGTTCAATGCAAGTGCTGCAGTAAAACCCGCGGTACCAATGGCCATGGCCTCAAACAATGACAGGCTGTCCGGTAACTTTACTGCACACTCCGCTGGAACCCTGACATACTCGGCAAAACCCCCGTCGCGGGTTTCCGACAGGTCGCAACCACACACAACCACTTGGTCACCAGTTTGAAACCGGTTTGAACTCGATTCCTCTACCGTACCCGATACATCAACGCCGCCTACCAAGGGGTATTTTCTCAATATCCTGCCTTTACCCGTGGCGGCTAACGCGTCTTTGTAGTTGACATCCGAGTAGGCGGAACGAATAACTACGTCCCCTTCACTCAAATCATCCAGACTAAGGTTTTCAAATCCTGCTCTGATATTTCCATCATCATTATGGATACGATAGGCTTTAAACGAGTTCATCTTTTTTACCTGCTTGGATTAGAATGACACGCGCGGAGGCTATTGCCTTCCGTTCTTTAGTCGCGATTATATAAAGTTTCTTTTTCAAAGGGATCTGTTATGTCAGAAGATACCATTTTCAGCAAGATTGTACGTGGTGAAGCACCTGCCGACATCGTTTACCGCGACGATCGGGTCACTGCTTTTCGAGACATCCAGCCGCAGGCACCGACCCACATTCTCATTATCCCTAACAAAGCCATACCTACTGTCAACGACGTCACAACGGATGATGAGGCCATGCTAGGCCATCTCTTTGTGGTCGCAGCCAAGCTGGCACAGGAAGAAGGTATCGCCGAAGACGGTTATCGGCTCATTGTCAATTGTAATCACGATGGAGGTCAGGTTGTGTTCCATCTGCACATGCATCTATTAGGGGGTCGCCCGATAGGGAGGATGGTCCAACGAGTTTAAAGATGAAAGTTTAAAGTTTAAAGATCTCTGTTTTTTCTTTAAACCTTTAAACTTTTAACTTTTTACTTTCAACTCAGGATAGGATTCCTACCACAGCACCCGTGCAGCACGTTGCTAAGGTTCCAGCGACGATGCTCTTGAGGCCCAAGTCGACAATCTCCGTTCTTCGCTCTGGCACCATTGTGGTCAAGCCACCCAACATGATGCCGAGGCTGCCGAAATTCGCAAAACCACATAAGGCGTACGCCATAATCAATTCACTACGATCACTCAGCGAACCCTCGGGCAGAGCGGCTAATTGAAGGTAAGCGATAAACTCATTGAGAACTGTTTTAACCCCCATAAGCGATCCAGCTACGATTGCCTCACTCCACGGTACCCCCATCAACCAGCATATAGGCGCCATAATCCAGCCCAAAATGCGCTCAAAAGTCAGCTCTGAACCGGCAACAGGTGGAAATAAACTCAGCAAGGCGTTAGCCAAATGCACAAGGGCGACGAACACCAATAGCATGGCGACAATATTAAGAAACAACTTTAAGCCGTTCATCGTTCCCTGGGTTATCGCATCCATACTGCTGTTGATTCCGGTGTCGGACTCCAATTCCGCAGACGTAGGTGGAGCATCACTCGGCACCATCAGCTTGGCCACAGTGATCGCGGCCGGGGCACTGATAATGGAAGCGGTAAGCAGATGCCCAATGGCGTTATCGATGACTTGCCCTGCAAACGTCGCGTAGAGGATCAGTACTGTTCCGGCTACGGTAGCCATTCCCGCGGTCATCAACATGAACATCTCGCTGCGCGACAGTTTCGATAGGTAACTTCGCACAAACAAAGGGGCCTCTATCATGCCTACGAAAATATTAGCGGCGGTCCCCAAACCGACCGCGCCACCTACTGCCATAGTTTTCTCCAGTACGCTGGCGAAGCCCTTGACTACCCACGGCAACACCCGCCAGTAAGTTAAAACTGCAGTGAGCGCGCTGATGACGATCACCAAAGGCAAGGCCCTAAACGCCAATATGAAACTGGCACCGGGTTGTGTTTCTTCGAAGGGCAGTGTGCCACCGCCGAGGTAACCAAACACGAAGCCGCTTCCGGCTTCGGTAGCCCGTTGCAGCGCGACAACGCCATCATTTAATAACGCAAACACCGCTTGCATGGCTGGGACTTTCAGTAATACCGCTGCGACAATCAACTGAACTCCAGCTCCCACAACCATGGTCTTCCAATGAGGACGATGGTTGCGCTTTTCACTGAAAAGCCAGGCCAGTACTAATAATATCAACAACCCAAGCGTGCTTTGGAGTACGGCCATGTCGGTATCCTCTGTCTGATCACGGCGTGGGCGCTGCTTCTACACACGTCCTAGCTGATTCGCGGCGAGGGTGCCGTTCCTACCGGTATCAGGTGTTGCGCACCACCACAAAAGATTCGTCTTGAAACCACAACCCACCGTGGCGATGTATGACTCTCTTGGTCGCCTCCAAATAATCTCCGTGGCGCAGTACCTCGTTTAGCCGATCATCCTCAATCTGGGCAACGTACACGGCAGCGTTCCAGGCTGCCAGTAGCGTTGAAGTACCGATGTTGCTACCAATTTCCTCGGGCAGAGCGTGCATGTGGTAAGTAAAGAGAGAGCGATCATCGCTGGCGCCATCGAAAGTGTACGACGTCGTATCCTTATTGAGCGCTTCCTTCAATGCGGTGATCAGGGTATGGCGTGGAGTCAAGAAGGGATCTTCATTCGGCCAAACTTGACGGATGATCTCCATACCGGGATCCAGCCCGGTTGACTGAACCACTACCATGCGCCCGCCTACACCCAGAAACCGTGCCAACGGCGCTAAGATCTTGTCTACCTTGAAATCTGCCGAAGTCCGGCTGCGATAGGGTTGGGCGGCAATTACCAAATCATAGTCCTGCATACTCTTTCCGCGTTGCGGAATAATATCGTGCAGGCTAAACGCATGGTCTTCGCGATATAAAACGAGTACGGAAGGCGTGACGTAAAGCGGGTTTCCGGTCTTGGTACTCGATTTCGTCTGCCATCCCTGCTGGAGGATATCATCCAGCTCACCGATCTGTTTGCTGAAATCGTGCGCCGTCTTGCCGGTCAACGGCACATCCCACCACTGCATATTCTCTTGCGCTGCTGCCTGATTAGGCATCAGTCCGGGCGCTTCTGCATAATAAAGATTGGAAATGACGACTACAGTTTGAGGGTGTTCCGCAAAACGATCGGGTAGTTCATCTAAAGACAGCCGAGTATCCTCCATACTGATCTCTTTGCCGACCACCACAAAGGGTACGGTTGGGAATCGGCAGTGCATATCTTGTAGAACACGCCTCAGTACAACGCCGTTACCCATACCCGCATCAAAGATTTTAAGGGCCGGTGGTCGCGGGTTGATACGTCCCAACTCACGCCCCACCCTCTCGGCAATCACGGCTTTTTCACTGGTGGTCGTAACAAACAGTAGGTACTTTTCCCGGTTATCGAAAAAGCGAAAAGGGTGGTCGTCAATCTTAATAGGCAAAGGATCGGTCATTCGCTTCTACTCGATTCGTGTCAATCCCAGGTCTGGTCGGTAACTGATACGCTAAATTTAAGCTGCCGACTTCGCGGCGAGCTCCATCAAACAGTCATCCGCCAAAGAATGGATCGGAGTGAAATCCCGATGGGCAATCCATTCCGGCCTCTTAAAGCGTCGGATGTGATTGTTGACCTCGCACAGGCTGAGGTAAACGATGGTCCTGGGCCAAGGGCTGATATTAGGTGGGCTGGCATGGACCAACGTGCCATGAAACATCAATACGCAACCGGGTTTTCCAGTAGGCGCCACAATGCCGTTAGCATCTGCTAGACGCTTCACGGTTTTCCGATCCAGCGTCCACAGAGGATAACTGGTGGTGGCAAGATCGTGACCCGCCTCGAGCACTCCCTGCCGATGACTTCGTGGGATCAGCATCAACGGCCCATTAACGTTGGTAACTTCATCCACGAATACAGCAATATTCATGGCACGGGGCTCGGGCATATCATCATCTCTTTTCCACGTGCCATAGTCTTGATGCCATTGCCATACTTCACCGTCGAACGCCGCTTTAGCGTTGACCTTGTACTGGTGCATATAGACTTGCCCGCGGAGTATTTGCGTTACCGGTTCAATCAAACGCGGGTGTGCTCCCAGTCGTCTAAATGCTTCGTTATAAGTGTGTGCTGCAAACGCGGTACGCGGTGCTCCGCTGGTTTCACGCCAGACTTCTTGCCGCTGCATAGCATAGACACGCTCTGCTTCTGTTCGTAGCAGATCGGCCTCTACCTCGTTGAAACAATCCGGTAGAAACAAGTAGCCAAGATCATCGAACTCGGCGAGTTGTGCATCGGTCAGTTTCACAGTCGTCTGGATATTAACTCAGAAACCGAGAAAATGTCATTGTACCGACATACTAAGGATTGCCGTGCTTAATCACACGCTCTTACCAGGCTCCAACAGAAAAAATAAACTCTCGCCAAGCCGCCAAGCTCGCAAAGAACCACGGTATTTACGGAATAACTCTGTCCTTCGCAGCATGGTCGGTGCACGAGTGTAGGAGACACATACGCCGCAACCACCAATCCGCTTTCTTGGCGGGTTTAGCGCCTTCGCGAGAGAATATTTTTTCATGAATAGGTAAAGTAAACGACTCGACCAGAACGACGAGAGTGGATCAAAAATAAGCGGCGAGTTGTAAAAAGATCCCTGGACCGGTAGACAGGAACTTGCCGGGTTCATCGCTTGGTATTCCCCCAAATTCCGTCCCGTCCGGACCGACGGGAATATTCAACGACCCTAACAAAACCAAGTCTTGGCGCAGGTCGCGCTGTAAAACTGCCTGCAACAGCGCGCTGCCATCGGATAAATTGATAAACATATTGGGCGTGACCAGCAATAACGGATTGAGTTCAATGGTCGCACTGGCGGCGACGTAGTGGCGTGCCAAGGTGAAAAGTTCACCGCGTGCAACGCGCTCGACCAAATCGGGATTCATCGCTAGTGCTTCAGGGCTATAGTTACCGTCACTTTGCCCAAAACCATTATAAAAATACTCGACAACGCCGCTCACGTTCTTACCTAAGGAAGTCCAAGACCGTGTCACACTGGTGACCAGTTGAAACACAGTATCGCTATCGGTTTTGGTGGCGACAATATCGCCTCGCCACACCGCGTCAGCCAATTCTCGGTTACCACCGACAGCCAGCACAGTGTCGTCGAAATGCCGTGCAGCTAAGAGGTCGAACTCGCTGCGCTGTTTGAATCCGTGATATTTGAAAGCGAGCGAGCTCTTGTCCGCTTCAACTGTGTCCGTCATCAAATCCCGCCTGAACACCAATACACCTTGAACATCGTCGCCGCTGTCGAGGGCATACTGCCCATAGAACATATCGTCACCCGGCTTATATTCCTTGTCGACTGCAGCCGGGTCGAAAGGGTTGAAGAAATCCATTGGTGTATAAATCAATCCGTTACCCCAACTGATTGCCTGTCGACCAAAACGAACAGTTGTTTTGTCACCTGTGAAACCAAGCCAAAGACGATCCAGTCGTTGCAGCAATGCATAGTCATCGCCGTCGGTGACCACGTCGGTCAGGTCAAATAAACGTCTCTCATCGGTCGGAACTCGGTTTGCGATGAAAAGGCGCTCTTCGGGCACGCCACGGGCAATCCCAAAGATATTCCCCTTCAACCATATAAGCTGGTAGTCGGCGCGTGCATTCCAATCACCTGCACGCCAGACGAAGTTGAGCCTGGTATCCGCTCCATGATCGATAGCGGTATCTCCCGCTTCATCGTGGAAAATACTGTTATCCGGAACGGCAACGCCTGTAAACCGATATTTAAAATGACCGGTAAACCCTAAATCCGTTTGCCCGTGCGCGGCGGTGAGTACCAGCGATAAAATCCATACGATACACCGCACCGTCTTTACCACTATGAGGTCCTGACAGAACCGGGTCCAGACTTGGTTCGGTGGTTTGGGGACAGTCGCATCGCGACGAGGGCGTCGCTCGCACGGTCCGATTGACCTTTACCGAGTTTCATCTTTAACAATACGGCCATCCACCAGGCCAATAAGTCGGCGGGCGTAGGACATCACGCGTTGATCGTGGGTAGATATAATGAAGGTGGTGCTATGCTTTTCGTTGAGGGCGACAAACAATCCCATCAAGTGTTCGGCGGTTACCGAGTCTAGGTTGGCGGTAGGCTCGTCGGCCAGCACCATAGCCGGGCGCGATACGATTGCGCGCGCCACGGCGACGCGTTGTTGCTGGCCACCCGACAGATTTGCCGGGCGCCTGTCTTCCATATCCTCCAGGCCGACCTCTTGCAAGATCGCCATCGCTCGCTGCCGACGTTCATCCGCCGGTACACCCTGCACTTGCATTACAAATTCAACATTTTCACGGGCAGTTAGCACGGGTATCAGGTTGTAGGCCTGAAACACGAAACCGATGTTGTGGAGTCGCATGTTGGCGAGCTCGCCTTTGCTTAAGTTGTCGATACGCTGCTCGGCAACCCATACCTCTCCACTGGTGGGCTTGTCCAAACCACCGATGGCATTAAGCAGTGTCGTCTTGCCCGACCCGGAGGGGCCGGACAGACACACAAATTCCCGTTTACCGATACTGAGATCGACATGATCCAAAGCCTTGATGGTTTGATCACCTTGAATGAAGAAACGGCACAAATCTACACAGCGGACCGTACTCATAGTTGAACCTTTGTTATTAAACCTTCGTTATTGCTTCTACAGGTTGGTAGCGAGCTGCTCGCCATGCCGGAGACAGGCCGGCCAACAACCCAAGGACAATGACCACAACATCCGCCAGCAACACATCATTTGTTTGCAGGGAGGGGTACAACACGTTGGCCACACCCATCATCTGCATCCCCTCGGATACAATTGATAAGTCAATGCCATCGCTCAATGCAACAACGCTGAGGATGGCGAACAGGTTGCCCGCAGCGAGCCCTATTAGTAACAACAGGAATGTTTCCATCAGCACCTGGACAACAATCATTGACGGCCTCATTCCCAAGGCCTGCATCAAGCCGATCTCACGGACTCGCTCGAACACGGCCATCACCAAGGTGTTGACCAAACCGAACGATAGCGCCAAAAACACCACAACAATCCAAACTAATACAAAACCGTCCATGGTCGACAACATAGTTCCGAGGTAAGTATCGATTTCGTACCAGGGCAAGATTTCACGATCGGGTCCCGTAACTTCCTGCAGACGGAGTACGTCGCTGACGTCACGATAGTCGTGTCCCAGCACAGCAATCTCCGAAATGCTTGCTCCCATGTTCAGCATTGACTGGACAGTTTTACGCCCGGTGAAAATGAAGCTCTCCTCGACATTCTCAAGATCGGTGGCAAACACCCCGACAATACGAAAGCCGCGGTCGATGATCTCATTGTCTGGATCCTGGCTCATAACCACGACACGACGCCCAAGCACAGTCTCAAGGTTGTCAATCATTTTCTGCCCGACAATGAGGCCTCGATCGTCTACCGACTCCAAAAATCTGCCGGCGACAATGCTGTCTGCGATGAAGGACAGACCTGATTCCTCTTCCGGATCAATACCCAGCAGAGTTGTACCGCGTGTATCGTGTTCACTAGTGATAACGGCCGGGACGCGCACCCGAGCAGACCATTTGATGATCTCGGGCTGCTCAAGCGCATCAAGTAACGCCTGATCGATGGGCGGCATTGAGTTTGAAATACTCGGGTCATCTCGATAGTCCGAGTGATGGATCTGCACATGGCCGGGCAGGTTGCGCACCGCGCGATACAGCATATCGTCGACCATGCCACGCATCACGGCGGTCATAAAAATCATGGCCCAGACACCTACCGTTATTGCCCCGAGCATAATTAACGTACGTCGATAGTTGCGCCATAGGTTTCGCCACGCCAGACGAAACAACACTGCAAACGGCAGATGCATTACACCGCCCTCATTGCCGCTACTGGCTGCATACGCAACAATTTAAGTGCGGGGTAAATCGCCGCGATGAGACAGGCAAAGAAAACAACGGCAGGACCGAGCAATAGTGAAAAGAATGATGCACTCGGATAAATACGGCCGGGTAGATTGAATCGGGCGGCCATCTCCTCCAATCCCGGATAGGTGAATCCATAGACTCCGAAATAAGCAACCACAGCAGTACCTAAAACCAGTCCGAGCAACAGACCCAGACCCGACATGAGTCCCGTTTCCAGAAGTACCAATCGACCCAACCGGCCCGGCGTCAATCCCAATGCCATGACAATTCCAAACTCTCGGGTCCGATCTAGTACCGACATCAATTGTGTATTCAATACGCTGAACGCAACCAATACGATCAAAACCGCATACATAAACCAGGCGCTGGCCATATCTGCCTGCACCGATTGTCTAAGACCGGGCTGCAGTGCATCCCAGTCATGTACAACCAATCCGTCCCGTTCGGTATTCTCGGCAATAGTCTGTATAGTGCGGTCGAGATCGAAAGAGTCTGGTGTTTTAACAACGATGTTGTGGGCGTGGTCGTCCATAGAAAAAATTTCCTGAAAATCCGTCAGTGGAATTTCTATGAAACCACGATCGATTTCCGGCACACCGCTCTCAAATACTCCAACGATATCGGCGATGCCAGCGGCGAAAGAACCATCGCGACCACTGCCGAAAAGGGTCAGTTCGTCGCCGACTTTGACCTTTAAATTGCGGGCCAGTATCGAACCGACTACCGCTTGTTGACTACTCGACGCATCGAGAAATTGCCCTTGTTTTATTAGGCCAGGTAGGGTGGAAACGCTGGGTTCGTATTCGGGTTGTACACCCACCACTTGCACACCGTAACTCCGCTCTGCACTAGACACTAAAGCAAAAGCCATAGCCCGAGTTGCGATTTGGTCATCAGACAATACGCGGCGTAGATCCGATGCGAGTTCCGCAGCGGCGGGTACGGTCAAGCGTA
>JASJAT010000018.1 GCA_030066885.1 Arenicellales bacterium
CTGCCGCGAGCGATGAGAGTGAGATCACACAATGGAGCGAACACTTTGAATCCCATATCACGGGTATCCGAAATGATAGTAATGCACCGGAAATCGAAGACCGGAGTAGCAAACCCACGACATTAAAAGACCATCTAATATGGCAGATGTGCATGATCCCTTTCTCCGAGACTGACCGGGAGATTGCCGTTGCCTTAATAGACGCCATTGACGAAGACGGATATTTAGCGGCTTCTATCGAAGACATCATCGCCATTTTGGCAAAAGAAGGTGTTGAAATTGATGCCGACGAAGTCCAGGCGACATTGCACCAGATCCAAAACTTCGACCCCATCGGCGTGGGCGCCAGAGATTTGAAAGAGTGCTTATTGATTCAATTAAAACAATTTGACCAAAGACAAGCGCAGATCAAGCACGCAGAAACATTGATCACCGATCATTTTGACTTGCTGTCGAACCGAGCTCTGCCTCAAATCAAACGTCAAATGAAACTGGACGATGAGACACTTAATGAAACAATCAAATTTATCCAAGACCTGCACCCACGACCTGGAAATGCTGTAACAACAGTACGGCCCAGTTATGTCATTCCGGACATAGTAGTCAAGAAGATCAAAGGGGAGTGGCGCGCCGAGTTAAACAGAGAAGCTTTTCCACACCTGAGAATCAATCGAGCTTACCAGGACTTGTTGGGGAAAAACGGGGGGGAAGACAAAAAGTACCTACAAAACCATCTTCAAGAAGCGCGGTGGTTTATTAAAAGCTTAGAACAGCGCGATGAGACGTTATTGCGAGTGGCGAAGTCCATTATTGAAAGGCAGCGGGAATTTTTTGAACACGGTGAACAAGCTATGCGACCCATGGTGTTACACGACATCGCGGCCGCGTTGGATCTGCATGAATCAACGATCTCGCGCGCAACTACTCAAAAATACATGCTAACACCGCGCGGTATTTTCGAACTCAAGTATTTTTTCTCAAGTCACGTATCTACGGCCGATGGAGGAACCTGTTCCTCCACGGTGATCCGTACTCTCATTAAACAATTTGTCGAGACTGAATCTCCGACAAAACCAATTAGTGACAGCCAAATCGCGAAGTTACTGGGTCAGCAGGGCATAAATGTGGCTCGACGTACCATAGCGAAATACCGTGAGAATATGAACATCCCTGCTTCTAGCCAGCGTAAGGCGATTGTATAGCGTCTTGAAAAAAGCCAAGGCGAACCTTATTTACAAACAGGAGGAATGATATGCATATAGCGATTAGTGGTCATCAAATGGACATAACTCAACCGCTGAAAAAATATGTAACTGACAAAATGGAACGAATACAGCGGCACTTTGAAAACGTAACGAATACCACAGTCGTACTTCATGTAGAGAAAACCAGGCACCTGGCAGAGGCAACCATTAGCGCCAAAGGCACTACACTCCACGCCAACGCAGAAGCACAAGATATGTATGCAGCAATCGATACTCTAATACGCAAACTAGACAGACAAGTGCGAAGGCATAAAGATAAATCATCAGACCATCATCGACAGGGAGGGGCTCTGAAAGAGCAAAAATTAAAGTGATCGAAGCTGCACGAGCTCAAAAATTGAACGACGTCCGTCTAAACGAAGTCTTGGCGGTGGATAGAATTGAGACTGCTTGCCAGTTATCCAGCAAGAAACGGTTAATGGAAAAAATTACCGGCTTGCTTCTACAAGGTCGCTCGCAGCTTGATCGAAAAACCGTACTGCAGACCTTGATCGAACGAGAGCGGCTGGGCAGTACAGGTATTGGGCATGGCGTGGCTCTTCCACACGGTCGCATAAACGGTCTTGACGACGTGATCGGCGCGGTTGTGATTCTGGAAAATCCGTTGGATTACGACACGATCGACAATCAGCCTATAAAGCTGGCATTTGGATTATTGGTCCCGGCAGAGGCCAATGAGCAGCACCTCAAGATACTGGCGTACCTTGCCCGCCTTTTTAGTGATGAGACATTGCGTGAGCGCATCTTTAAGGTTACTTCAAACAGTGACGCATTCGATCTTTTGACCGGCTGGAACGGTACTTAGATTGGGGACTGCAGGAGCGGCGCCCTCGCCGCGAGGCGAGCCTCCTACAAGCGACCACTAGTCGTATTGTTCTCTCGCAAAGGCGCAGAGTCCGCCAAGAAAAAATTAGTATGTTCTATCAAAAACTTTGCGTGCTTGCTGTCTTGGCGAGAGTTTTTTAGTGAAGTAGAAACGGCGCACCAACCAGATTGCGGCAGGTCTTTTGTCATGTCAAAAAACATATATACTGCTTATACCTAGCCCCAAACTATTGTATGTACTAGAAGTTTTGACTCACACAGAATATGAATTTCTTTATCGTCAGTGGACTATCGGGCTCTGGTAAATCCATAGCCTTACAGGCTTTAGAAGATCTAGGTTATTACTGCATCGATAATTTGCCCGCCATTCTGTTGCCCGAATTCGCTAAGCAACTGCTGTCAGCACCCAAGGACGAAATCGAAAACTGTGCAGTTGGTATAGATTCTCGCAACAGGGGTTTTTTAGAGGCGCTACCCGGTACTCTAAAAGAGATTACGGAGTTAGGGCTCAGGTACAAAATCCTGTTCTTAGAAGCTGATGAGAACGTACTAATAAAGCGTTATAGTGAGACACGTAGAAAACATCCGTTAACAGACCGGGGTACAGCACTTGTCGAAGGCATAAGGCGAGAACGGGAATTGTTAGTTCCTGTTCACTTGTCAGCCGCACGGCATATTGATACCAGCCATACCACAGCCCAAGAACTAATGGGCCTGGTTCGAGACTTTGCCGGAGGCGGCACCGGAGCACCGTTGACGCTCCTATTTGAGTCGTTTGGCTATAAACACGGCACACCACTGGACGCGGATTTCGTATTTGATGTGCGTTGCATCCCCAATCCTTACTGGCATGAGGAACTGCGCGACTTGGATGGTAAACACCCGAAGGTGGTAGATTTTTTTGACGACAAAGAGAGTGTCGCGCGTATGACTGACCATATCAAGAAGTTTATTGAGGAATGGCTACCCGATTTTCAAAAGGAGAATCGAAGCTACATAACGGTAGCTATCGGATGCACAGGTGGGCAGCACAGGTCGGTGTTTATTGCTGACCGTTTGTCGCAACACTTCAAGGGTCATCGCCTGAATATCCAGGTTCGCCATCGTGAAATAAACAGCTAAAGACGAAGTGGTTAAGCAAAACGTTCGGGTAATCAATAAACTTGGTCTACACGCCAGGGCGGCAACCAAACTGGTCAACGAAGCTGCGGGTTATGATTGTGAGATCTTGCTCTGCCGTGATGGGCAGCAAGCCGACGCGAAAAGCATTATGGGCATCATGATGCTGGCTGCATCACAGGGTACTGAACTGGAACTGGTTATTAGTGGTACCGACGAACGGTCAGCGCTGCACTCGATAGTAGATTTGTTCGAAAACCGTTTTGGAGAGGACGAGTAATTGCTTTCACTACATGGTGCAGGAATTGGTAAAGGCATCGCCATCGGGCGGGCGTATATCTTGAAACGATCGGATATCGATATTCCGCAGTACTCAGTACAAGACATTGAAGTCGAAAACGAAGTAACAAGATTCCTAGGCGCGATAAATGCCACTCATGGCCAGCTTTTAGAAATCGAGTCTCATATTCCCAGTGATGCACCTCCGGAGAGCAAATCTTTCATAGAAGCCTATTTACTAATGTTGAAAGATCCGTTGATATCGGATCAACCGGTGGAAACCATTCGCACGGAAAAATGTAACGCAGAGTGGGCGTTACAACGACACAGCGAGTTACTGGTAGCTCGATTCGATGAGATGCAGGACGAATACCTACGCGAAAAGAAAAATGATGTCAGACAAATCACCAGCCGGATCCAGCACAATCTACTGGATATCCCGCAGCAAGGCATTACCGAAGTAGCAGGCCAGCTCGAGGATAAAGTGATCATCAGTCACGAATTGTCGCCCGCTGATACGGTGCAGTTCAAAAACCACAACATTATCGCGTTCGTGACCGATTTAGGCGGCCCCATATCCCATACTGCTATCCTGGCCCGCAGCTTGAACATCCCAGCGGTGGTAGGGCTACATGGAGCCACACGATACGTACAACACGATGAAACTATTGTTGTCGATGGCAAGCGCGGCACAATCGTAATCAATCCGGACGAGGGCGTACTGGATAAATACAGAGCTCGTAAACGTTTCGTATCGCAGCGCAAAAAAGAATTAAGCGAGCTAAAGGACAATCTTCCAGTTACCAAAGATGGAGCAGATGTTACCTTACTGGCCAATGTCGAGTTACCGGAAGATATCCAGGCTGCTCATCAATGGAATGCACAAGGAGTTGGGCTATATCGCACCGAGTATTTGTTTATGAATCGGCCCGAACCACCGAGCGAACAAGAACAATACGCCGCTTATAGCGAAGTCATCAGGCTTATGCGGTCGCCCGTCACGATCCGCACTTTAGACCTAGGGGCAGATAAACAGGTGGATGGCGGCAGAAGTGAAGCTCCCACCAATCCTGCTCTCGGGCTACGCGCTGTGCGATTGTGCTTACACGAACCAGGCCTGTTTCGACCGCAGCTACGGGCGATACTACGCACGTCTGCCTTGGGCCCGATCCAGATTATGATCCCTATGGTTTCCAGTTTAAACGAGTTGGATCAGGTGCTGGACATGATCGAAGAAACCAAGGAGGAGTTACGGCACGACGGCGAAGTCTTCGATGAAAAAGTACCTGTCGGCGGTATGGTGGAAGTTCCAGCTGCCGCGATCGCGGCTGATTTCTTTGCCCACAGATTAGACTTTCTTTCGATCGGCACCAACGATCTTATCCAATACACCCTTGCCATCGATCGGATAGACGATGCCGTCAACTATTTATACGACCCACTTCATCCATCGGTGTTAAGGCTAATCAAACTCACCATTGACGCTGGAACAAGAGCTGGAATTCCTGTCACCATGTGCGGTGAGATGGCGGGTGATGCCCGTTACACCAAATTGCTACTTGGACTTGGGCTCAGAATCTTCAGTATGGATTCCACTTCTCTGCTCGAGGTAAAAAAGAAAGTTCTCGAATCCGATCTGCGTATCCTGCCTGGAAAAGTCGAAGAAATCATGCAATGCCCGGACAGCAACACCATCCGCGACATGGTTGTGGCGCTCGAAGATCTTTGAAATAACAGTAGTGAGTAACTTGTTGCTAGTCGTTCGCGAAACAACCAACGGTTTCCGAGTTTAAAACAGTTGGCTCTATCGAATGTTTTTAACAACCACGGTACGATTGATGAGTACTGGGCCTGTCGTGAAGCGGCCGTCATACTGGATTTGCAACCCTTGAGAAAGTTTTAAGTAACTGGCCCGACGCAGAAGTGTTTTTGCAGTGGACTGTGACACGGAATATTCGGCGTTTATCGGTGGGGCAAGTAGTCTATACGGCGGTTTCTACGACACCGGCGGAATGGTAGACGACGGCACTGTGTTTCGCCTTGATCCGGGCACGTCTAAGTGGATGGGCGGCGATGACTATAGTAGCGCCTACCCAGAATTGGATCGACTAAGGGTTTTCCGTATACTGTAAATCAACCTCTCACCACCAAAACGAGAGGCAAAACACCATCTAAACCTTCGTTAGGAGGAGGAAACCCAATGAAAAAAACAAGCTTCAACTCCGCTCTACATATGATGGCTGCTTTGGTTGTCGCGGTGGCCATGTTTAGCGGCGTCGCTACCAAGGCTGTGGCTGAAGAAAAGTTACGTGTGGCGGCAGTGTTCGAAACGCCGATCGAGGAACCGTGGGTAAACCAGATTCACGTAGCATTGAAACAGGCGGAGAAAGAGTTTGGCATCGAATATACGTGGTCAGAGAGCGTAAAATCAGCAGACTTCGCTCGAGTCATGCGTGAATACGCCGAAGGTGGCTATGGTCTCATCATGGGTGATTCCTTCGGTGCGGAACGCATCGCACGCCGGGTCGCTAAATCTTACCCCGATACTGCATTTACATTCGGGTCAGGCATTGGGCCAGCCGAACCCAACTTTGCCGTATTCGATAACTGGATCCATGAACCCGCTTATCTCGCCGGCATGATCGCAGGCAAGTTATCTAAGAAAAATACAATCGGCGCGGTAGCGGCGATGACTATCCCCGAAGTGAACCGTTTGTGTAACGCATTTTGTGCGGGTGCAAAAGAGGTAAACCCCGAAGCCAAGTGCAAGTTCTCTTTTATCGGATCTTTCTTTGATCCCCCGAAGGCCAAGGAGGCGGCGTTAGCACAGATCGAGCAGGGAGTGGATGTTATTTATGCTGAGCGTTTTGGTGTTATCGAAGCGGCGGCTGAAAAGGGAATCCCTGCCATCGGCAACATGTCTGATCAGTGGGAGCTTGGACCTGATACCGTGGTAACGAGTGTGGTTTGGGATATGTGGCCTACCGTCAAGCAGGTTGTAAATCAGGTCAAAGCAGGTGTCTTCACGTCTCAGGACTTCGGGCAATTTTCCTTCATGGGTAAAGGCGGATCCTTTCTCGCCCCTTATCATGCGTGGGAGGACAAACTTCCCGACGACGTAAAAAGTCTGATCGCCGAGCGCAAGCAGGAAATCTTGGATGGGACTTTCCGTGTCCCCATCGATGAAAGCACACCCAAGTCTGAGTAGTCGATAGTGCGTTAACTCAAGGCGCTCGTACGCGGGCGCCTTGCTCCTTTACTTGAAAGAGTCCTCGGTTTGAGAAACCCGGGGCCGTGCAAACACGAATATGACTAGCCCGTATATTTCATCAGGACCCCGGATGATGGCGCAGGACAGGGTTGGTTGGGCGCCGGGCTGGAACTCAAGGCATAGCCGTAGCTATGGCTTGAGTGAAGCCCAAGTCCAAGCGGGCCTGAACCAGCCAGGGCTGGGGTAGGCCGACCACTAGGACAAACTGCATTCGTCGTAAGATCCATTAACTGGAGTACTTTCAATCATGAAGTATGGATTTATATACAACAAGACGGCCGCCTTGGTGAAATATGCGGGCTAATCCGCCTTTACTTGAGATGCACGGCATCGACAAGCACTTCGGAAGTGTGCACGCAAACAAATCTGTTGACCTGCAACTATTCCGTGGTGAGGTGTTGGGACTACTTGGTGAAAATGGTGCCGGCAAAACGACGCTCATGAACATTTTGTTCGGCATGTATACCGCCGACGCTGGCACTATCTCAATTGAAGGACGAACTATATCCAACCACACGCCGGCGGATGCGTTGGCGTTGGGGATAGGCATGGTCCATCAACACTTCCACTTGGTACCACGACACAGCGTGCTTGAAAACCTTATGGTGGGAGAGCCAGGAAGAAATGGCAGGTTAAATAAAACTAAAGCCCAGGAACGGTTAGAGCGGATCGGCAAACACTACGGACTCGAACTAGAACCGGAACGTGAAGTATCGGAACTTACGGTCGGAGAACAACAGCGTCTCGAGATTGTTAAGGCACTCTTTCGCGGCGCCAAAATTCTGATTTTGGATGAACCAACTTCCGTATTAACGCCGCAGCAGATAGAGGGATTGTTCCAGGCGGTACGTGCGATGGTTGCCGACGGTGTGGGTGTTATCTTCATCAGTCACAAGCTGCAAGAGGTATTGAGTATCGTCGACCGTGTAGCAGTGATGCGGCGCGGCGAAATGGTGGCAACGGTAACCAATGACCCATCCGTTACGCACCTGCGACTGGCTGAACTTATGTGTGGCCGTGAATTGCAGCCTCTAACTAAACCCGCAGCTGAACATGGGCGTAATTTGTTGCACCTTGAGAATGTAACTGTTGATGGCGAACGCGGTCACTTGGCGAAACTGAGAGGCGTCAACCTAGATGTACACGCGGGCGAGGTTGTTGGTGTGGCTGGCGTTTCCGGAAATGGACAGCGCGAGTTGGCAGAGGTGATAGCTGGAGTGTTGACGCCGTCGAGCGGCCGCATTGAAGTCGATAGCATCCCGCTGGATCGAGCCAGCCCTAGAACAATGCAACAGCACGGTATCTCTTATATACCCGAAGATAGAATAGGAGACGGGTTACTCACTACATTGCCGTTATCGGACAGTATGGTGCTCCCGCGTGTACACCAATCCCCTTTCAGCCAGCTCGGGTGGATGAATGCTCAAGCGATTCGTCAGTTCGTCGAAGAGCAAATAAAAAAGTTCGATATTCGTGGAGCCGACGTAAGCATACGAACCGGCATGTTGTCTGGGGGTAATCTACAAAAGGCATTGTTGGCCCGTGAGCTTGCTTTCAACCCTTTAGTCCTAGTGGCTTCACAACCTACCCGTGGACTCGACGTTGCGGCAGTCGAGTTTGTACATAATCAATTCCTTGAGCTACGTTCGGACGGACGCGGTGTCCTTTTGATTAGCGAAGATCTGGAAGAACTATTCGCGCTTAGTGACCGTATCATCGTTATGTACGAAGGTTCTATCGTTGGTGACGTTGAGACCACGAAGACAACACCCGCAGCGATTGGACTACTTATGGCCGGTTCGACGGAAGCAGCATAGGCCGATCGCATCGTGAGACTGGTACTCGAACCCCGGGCTCATACCCCAACGTGGCTTAACATAAGCCTTCCGGTGCTTGCATTGTTGGCGACACTAGTGCTTTGTAGTGGACTGATTCTCCTGGCTGGCGCAGGTGTAATACAGGCCTACACAGCGTTATTCAAAGGAGCGTTTGGGAGTAAATTCAACTTCGTTGAAACCCTGGTTAAGGCTGCACCGTTGATTTTCACCGGTCTGGCGGTGGCGGTGGCGTTTCGGGCCAAATTTTGGAACATCGGTGCCGAGGGACAACTGCTGGCGGGAGCCATGGCCGCTGCCTTTATCGGTGCGCGTGAGGGTTTGCCGATTTGGTCGTTCATTCCGCTGATGATCATCTGCGGTTTTATTGCTGGTGGCCTTTGGGCTGCTTTGCCCGCTGTTTTGAAACTACGCTATCGCGTCGACGATGTGGTTGCGACCCTCATGCTCAATTTCGTGATGTTCTACTTGATGTTGGCATTGGTTGATGGGCCCTGGAAAGATCCGCTAAGCGGCTATCCGGATTCACCGGATATTCTTATGGATGCCGAGTATCCCATTCTTCTTCACAATACTCGGCTGCATCTGGGTGTGTTGCTAGCGGGCATCACTGCCGTCTTGGTTTGGCTGCTGATGACGCGCACTACCCTCGGTTTTGCGATCAGGGCAGTTGGCGAAAACGCCAGGGCCGCTGCGCACGGTGGTTTGCCAGTTGCGCGGGTTGTGTTTGTAACGGCAGTCCTATCCGGCGGTCTAGCGGGGCTCGCAGGGGTCGGCGAAGTGGCGGGGCTGCACTTTCAGGTAATGGCATCATTGTCGCCCGGTTACGGTTATACCGGAATCGTTATTGCCATGCTGGCAAGGTTGAACACGCTCGGCGTAATCCCGGCCGCGATATTCTTCGCCGCAATCGCCACCGGCGCAGAAACCATGTCACGAACAACCGGTGTGCCTGTGTTTCTAGCTGACGTAATCCAAGGCATGTCCTTAATTTGTATGTTGGTAGCACTGTTGTTTACAACTTACCGGTTGAGAATACGGGGCAGTGAGAAGGTTTGATACGGATGGGGGAAGCCATGCGAGGTCCAGACAATTAGCGAAATTCTAGAGCAAGTTTTTCAAGCTGGCTTCTTCGCGGCCATGATCCGCGTCGCTGCTCCCTTGTTGTTTGCTACCTTGGGTGAAATGTTTAGTGAACGTGGCGGTGTTCTCAATCTCGGTATTGAAGGCATCATGCTGTTGGGGGCAATGGTGGGTTTTAGCGCCGCCTACTTCAGCGGCAATTTGTGGATTGGTATCTTCACGGCCGCGCTCACTGGTATCACTTTTGGTGCACTTATGGGTTTGCTGACAGTGACGCTCGGCTTGAGCCAACATGTATCTGGGCTCAGTATCACCATGGTTTGCAGCGGCTTGGCGTTCTATGGATATCGATTGGTATTTGGCCAACCTTCACAACCACCTAATGTGGAACCGTTCGAGGCATTGTCCGTGCCGCTGTTATCAGATATCCCTTTCTTCGGCCCGGTCCTATTCGATCACTTCGCACTGGTCTATATCGGATTCCTACTGGTACCGTTGGCGGCGTTCTTGTTATATCGCACCCCTTGGGGATTGAACCTGCGCACGGTTGGCGAAAATCCCCAAGCCGCGGCGTCGGCGGGCGTACGTGTTGCTTGGGTTCGTTATCAAGCGTTGATGATATCCGGCGCTCTATTCGGTATCGGTGGTGCCTACTTTTCCCTGGCACAGTTCAATGCTTTTACTTTTGGTGTGATCTCGGGTCGCGGTTGGGTATGCATTGCGCTGGTCGTGCTGGGACGATGGGATCCTTGGCGGTGTGCCGTGGCGGCACTGCTCTTCGGGGCGGTTGATGCCTTGCAGTTGCGGCTGCAGTCTAGCGGTGTCATTGATCTTCCGTATCAGATCTTCCTTATGTTGCCGTTTCTGGTTACGGTGGTAGCGATGGCGGTGCTGGCGCGCAATGCCCGGGCCCCGGCGGCGCTGTTGATTCCGTATCGCCGGGAAGAGCGCTAGCTTAAAAAATCGTACCGTCGATAGCGAGCTTGATGGGCGGAGATCCATCTGCTCTGCGTTGCGCTGCGATTTGTCGACCAGCTGCCCAGGTGCCGCCCTGCAGAATGCTCGACAAGGGCAGTTGTGCTTGATCTTTTCTTAGCCTTGTTCTCACTTTGTCCGCAATCTGGTCAAGGAGAAACACGGTCAGTGCCCTCCATTCAACCACCGCTTCCGATTCCACACTCAACCTTTGGGCCAACAAATCTGCTTGAACGGGTTTAATGACCTCCGTATCGATCAGTAGCCCACCATTTCGATATTCGGGTAGGCCGGTTAATTCGTCCATTCTCGTTATACGCAACCCACTCCATTGCAGCGGTTCGATGAGCGAATAGGTGAGCCATTGTGACAGCTTATGAAATGGAACGATGTGGTTTGTGTTGTCTTGCGTTTCCAGCAGCTGGTGGTATCCAGCATCACCAAGGTTAAAGTGGTTATGAATAAGGCCGTTAGGCCAAATGGAACCAAATCGAACCAACACCTCATGTAGTATCTCATCTGCTCCCACCGGGCCAATGGTACTTTTCGAAAGCAAAACGTCGTAAAGGTCGCCCGGCCGTGAAAGCACATCGCTTCCCGACAACGCAGAGCCTAGACCTCGTAAAAGCTGTAGTCGTCCTTCTACCCCAACCAGTGGATTTCGCTCGGTATGCTGGAAAGACCCCGCCAAGTCGCTCAATGTCAAAGAGTGCAGTACCTCAGCGTCTATATACCAGCCATTGCCATCCTGATATTTTGCAAGTCGGTTAAAAAATAAATCCACACTGGCTGCGGCTAACCCCTCTGAGCGATATAACTTTGTACCCGTGACGGGATCAACAAAACTCCAGTTAGAGCCCGCACCCGCATCGAGCAACACGCTGATCAAAACAAGATCGATCGCAGTTTTTGTTCTCATCGTACCGTCAGCTTCAGCTAATCTCTGCTGTGAATAGTGCTTCCAAAGATCTGTGCCGTTGACGGTAAAATGTCGCCACCGGCTGTGATACGGTATATCGAGTTCAGGGTAGTTTTGTTTACAGACGTCTGTGACGAGTTCGGCGCAGGGGTCAATGTTTGATTCGTTTATTCTGAACCAGCGGGTTTTTTTCCTTAATGCCAGCTCAGCGATTAAAGTGCAACGTTCTCTTACTGCACGCGCAGAGAGTAGTCCTCGCAGCGCTTGGCTCATCCAGGCACCTTTCCGTTAGGAACACACAAATCCAGGTTAATAGTCTTTAAGATCTCGACCGTGCTTTTTAGCCAGCTCTTTCGCAGTCGGAACCTCCCCATTTGTAAAATACCCGGCTGCCTTTTTAGCGTCCATCTCTACTTTTGCATCGGTTGGAACCATGTGCTCTGGTATTGGTATGCGTTCGACGATCTCGATCCCCTGTCCAACAATGGCATCGTATTTCAGATTGCTCATAGAGATAAATCGATCGATTCGAGTTATGCCTAGCCAGTTCAACACATCCGGCATCAACTCCTGAAAACGCATGTCTTGCACACCTGCCACGCATTCCGTTCTTTCAAAGTAACGATCGGCAGTGTCGCCCCCGTGTTGGCGTTTGCGCGCGTTATAAACCAAGAACTTGGTAACCTCTCCTAGCGCACGTCCTTCCTTGCGGTTGTAAACAATCACACCGGCACCACCTTCTTGTGCTGTTTGTATGGCGTCTTCGATACCGTGGATCAAGTAAGGTCTACAGGTACATATGTCTGACCCAAACACGTCTGAGCCATTGCATTCGTCATGAACCCGGCAAGACAGTTGGCGATTCGAGTCAGTAATCGCGCCTACGTCGCCAAAAAGGTAAACGGTGATTCCGCCTATAGGTGGCAAGAACACATGTAGGTCGGGTCGGGTCACCAGTTCTGAGAACATCCCACCCGTTTGTTCAAACAGAGAGCGCCGCATTGTGTGTTCATCCGTATTGAACCGTTGCGCGATGCCCGGTAGGTGCCAAACGGGTTCGATTGCAACCTTGGTTACGTTTACTTCGCCGGTTTCAAGCAGCACTTTACCATCCGCTTCCAGGTGTAGCCCACTATGCTTGGCTATGAGTTCGGGTACTTTCAAGCGTGCACGCGTGACTGCCATTGTGGGTCGGACATCAATACCAGCTTCGATATGATCCGCAAAAACATCTTCCACGCGATGCCCCCATGGATCTATAGATACAATTTTTTGTGGGTCGGTCCATTGTGGAAAGGGGCCCATGTCAACAGCCGGTGCGGTGTTCGTAAGGTCCGGCTTATGCAATGGATCTAGACTCCCCGCAGCAACAGCCAGGGCACGGTAGACAGAATAAGATCCTGAGTAAGAACCGATTGCATTGCGCCAACCCGACCCGGCAGGAGTCGCTACCACAGGCCCTCTTGTCTTGGCGTCGGTCGCACCCCATTTGATCTCGATGGGCTTCTGCCCACCTGTGGGATGCGACGTCAACACAATATGATTAGAGACTGTCGTTTTACTTGCCATGATCCAAAAGCGCTGGCTACGGCTGGGTTCGTTTCTTGGGAGGAAGATATGTATCTTCTGAAGACCGAAGTGCCTCCAGCGATGTTCTTTGTATATTAATCTACTTCAGTTTGCTGGTTTTAGACCCTAAACACAACAAGTTTGTCTGATTTTACAATCAAGATTTGGGTAAGCGTCCTATTCTAGACCGTTTCATTGCCCGCGATATCTTCGAACCAAATATCCGCTCGCTCGGCAATAAACTTGGACATGAGTTTTTTACATTCGGGGTCATCTACCAAAATCACCTCTACACCGTGTTCCCTTAAAAAAACTATATTTCCAGGGAAATTAGTATCCTCGCCAACGACTACGCGCTTGATACCAAAATGGAGTATCGCACCCGTACACATCATACAGGGACTAAGCGTGGTATAGAGGTCAATCTCTCCATAGTCGTTGCGCAGACCAGCTGCCCGAAGACAATCTGTTTCTCCGTGCATCACAGCGTCGTCTTCTTGAATACGTTTATTCCTGCCGCGGGCAACAATTTTTCCATCCTTTACCATGACAGCACCGACAGGAACACCACCCTCGTTATAGCCCGCCAAGGCCTCTTGATAGGCTTGTTCTAAGAAAAGAATATCGCGCTCAGTCGGAGTAGTACCCGGATTGGTGTTGACAGTATTGATCATACCTGCATCAGCTTTTTGCACTGGGCGTGTGGTGAGAAAGTAACCGGTACACCCTTGTTTTTAAGTAGTGTCAGTTCAGGAGTGTCAGACTGCTCCAGCCCGATAACAACTGCACCAATGGAAAACTGTAGTATTGTCCCAACACACAACATGTCTGGATAACGCGTTGTGTACAAGATCAACTCAGTTTGATCATTACGCCTTCCTGCCTTTCGTATGCAGTCAACTTCAGCTACTGCAATCGGGTCGTTAATCTGCTTGGTTCGATCATGGCTCTTTGCAATAACTCCTTCGTTTTTGACCATGACCGCTCCCGCACCGATCCCGCCGTTCATAATACTTTGCTGTGCTTCGTCGCAAGCAATATCCAAAAACCTCTGATGATCCATGTGAATATTTTAGATAGATGAATGTTCCATGGCGAATCATATTACGATTGGAAGAGAATCTATAGATGGTGTAGATTGTCCTGCACCACCATCTTAAGAAGAATTTCGGAACAATGAAAATAACGATTGTCGATCACCCGCTCGTACAACACAAACTTACCTTGATGCGGAGAAGGGAGACGCCGACTAGTGCGTTTCGCCAACTGGTTAATGAAATAGCCATGCTATTGGGTTACGAGGTCACGCGTGACCTCGAGTTAAAACCCAAACAAATCGAGACACCCTTAGAGGTGATGGAAGCACCAGTATTAGCGGGTAAAAAGCTTTGTTTCGTATCTATCCTACGCGCCGGTAACGGCTTGCTGGACGGCATGCTCAGCCTGATGCCTTCTGCACGCGTCGGCCACGTCGGCCTGTATCGAGATCCGAAGACACTAGTTGCGATCGAATACTATTATAAGGTTCCTCACGATATTGGAGATCGCCTGGCGATCGTTGTCGACCCGATGTTAGCGACTGCAAACTCGGCTATCGCTGCGGTCGAGAGACTTAAACAAGGTGGAGCAAAGCGAATGAAGTTTGTTTGTCTGCTCGCCGCGCCGGAGGGAGTTGAGGCGTTTTCGAAAGCCCATCCCGATGTGGAGCTCTTTGCCGCCGCACTCGATCGGGAATTAAACGATCATGGATATATCCTGCCAGGCTTAGGCGACGCAGGAGACCGCATTTATGGCACCCGTTAGTTAATAGGGACAGTATACTTTTTAAAATAACAAAAGCCTGTGGTAAAGGCTCGGCAGCCTTGGGTTGTTTCTACAGGTGGATTTAAGTGTTTATTTAAAAAGTATACTGTCCCCGGTTCACATGTCACAGCTCACCCCAAGCGATCAGATCGAACAAATAGTTGAAGCCCTCGAAGCAGGCCGTGAGCAAGACGTTCGCTCAATGCTCGACGATCTACACCCAGTAGATACAGCTCGATTACTGGAAAGCCTGACGCCGGAACAACGACCAGTGGTCTGGCTGAACCTTTCAGATCCGGACCGAGGTGAAATATTACTGGAAGTCTCGGATGGCGTTCGCGAAGACCTGCTGCAAGACATGGATAAGCCAGAACTCGTCAACGCAGTCCGGGAGCTTGATATCGACGATATCGCCGACTTGATACCTGATTTGCCGGACGAAATCCTCGCCGACGTTCTGTTCACCGTGGATAAAGAGGCCCGGGCCAGATTGGGTGAAGTCCTGTCTTATCCGGAGGACACGGCGGGTGGGCTGATGAATGTGGATGCGGTGGCGGTTCGAGAAAATATTACTATGCGGGTGGTCATCCGTTATCTGAGGTTACGCGGCGAGATTCCTGAAAATACCGACAAGCTATCCGTCGTCGACCGCAAAGGTCGTTTGACAGGGGTATTACCTGTAACCACGGTTTTGACGGCACCAGCGGATGAACGCGTTGGCTCATTGGTGGACCGGGAACCGATCACATTCAGAGCGATGGAACCCCAGGATAAAGTGGTCGATGCATTTGACAAATATAAGCTTGTTTCGGCTGCGGTAGTCGACGAGCAGAATCGCCTAGTTGGTCGCATCACTTTCGATGACGTGGTGGACGTGATTCGCGAGAACGCAGACCATTCTGTCATGGCGCGTGCGGGTCTAGTGGAGGATGCAGATATTTTTGCTCCTGTAATAAGGTCCACGAAAAGCAGGGCGCTGTGGCTGGGCGTCAATCTGATCACCGCCATAGTTGCATCCTGGGTAATCGGGCAGTTCGAGGATACCATTGAAAAACTCGTCGCGTTGGCGGTTCTTATGCCAATTGTAGCCAGCATGGGGGGCAACGCCGGCACACAGACACTCACTATAGTTATCCGCGGCCTGGGGTTAGGCACCATCACTCAGGCCAACGCCTGGCGAGTTTTAAAAAAAGAACTTCTCGTGGGTGGACTCAATGGTTTGATTTGGGCGCTGGCGGTGGCGGCAGTTGCGGTGATTTGGTACCAAGACTACAGTTTGGGTCTGATCATAGCCATGGCGATGGTCATCAATCTGGTCGTGTCTGCAGCCGCGGGTGTGCTTTTACCCATGCTGTTACAACGGATCGGCATCGACCCGGCGTTGGCGGGTGGTGTTGCCTTGACCACGGTTACTGATGTGGTTGGTTTCTTCGCGCTATTGAGCTTGGCAGCAGTATTTTTATTGTAATTGTGCAGTATATATACTGCCCCCAAAATCTAAGCAACAACGTTTTCCGGCTCTCAAAAGAAAAACTCTCGCCAAGACGCCAAGCTCGCAAAGTTTATTTTTTTGTTGTTAAACATTATTTCTTTTCTCGGCGCGCTTTGCGCCTTCGCGAGAGAGCGATAGAACCTTCGACTGTAGGAACAGTGCTTAATATAGCGGTGAGTATGCCGCTCCCACCTATTGGTTACCGACTCCTTCTCACAAGTCCCAATACGATACAGATTAACAATATAATGCCGCAGGCGATGACGACCGGCCATGAACCGTATCGTACGAAAGGGGTAACTCCCTGCATAGGTTGTACATCACCACGCAAAACAACGCGGATAAATTGTGGGGTTCGCGCGACTATATTGCCTTCGTGATCGATAACAGCCGATACACCGGTATTCGCTGCACGAACCATCGGTCGACCGTTCTCCAGACTGCGCATCCTGGCCATATCCAAGCGCTGGTGTGGCGCGAAAGAATCTCCAAACCAGGAGTCTTCACTGACGTTAATTAGTAAAGCAGCTTCCGGTAGTGTTCGCCGAACCTCCTCTAGAAATGCATCTTCATAACATATTGAAATGCCAACCTTCGTACCGGCAACCTCAATAGCCGACTGCGGCACCTGCCACGCACTAAAATCAGACATGGGGATTTGTAGATAGTCGATGATCCAGTTAAACATGAAAGGCAAAGGTAGAAATTCCCCGAAAGGCACTAGGTGCTGCTTACGGTACAGACCGTGTTTTTCAGACACGGCCAACACGCTGTTATAGCTATGAACTGTACCGTTTTCTGCCCTGCGCTCTAGGGTTCCAATCACAAAGTCTGCCGGATGTTGTATCACTTGGTCCCAAAACTCATTGGGAAGTTGATCAAGGTAAAACGGCAACGCCGCCTCCGGCCATACGATCAAATGCTTATTCCGTTCGCTTTCACTGAGTTGCAAATATTCTTGTAAGATGGCTTGCTTATTGCTCGGCTCCCATTTTTTATCGAGCGCAACGTTACCTTGTACGATGGCAACTCTGATTGATGAACCCAAGGGTGACACCCAGGACCATTGACCCGCCAACCAACCTATTCCCCACAACAAGCATATCGCGCCGATTAAAAATAAACGACGCAGGTACCCCGTTACGAACACTAGCGCTACCAGCAAGCCCGCGGTAGTCACCGAGGCCCAACTCACCCCGAGCGCGCCCAGCCATTGTGCGATGTTCGAAAGTGGGCTGTCGATTTGCCCGTACCCTAAACTTAACCACGGGAATCCCGTAAACAGCCAGCCTCGAACCCATTCAAATAACGTCCATACTGCGGGCATTATTAAGCACGCCCTAAGCACAACACTACCGGTAACGAAGGCTTGAACCAACCCTACTACCGCAGGATAGACAGACAAAATCAAAACAAACAGCAGAACAGTGACTACGGCTAACGGCACCGGCATATGTCCGTGCACGTGCAAACTCACGTATACCCAGGACACGCCAAGCCCAAACAGCCCAACCCCATAGAATAGACCGGTAAAAAAAGCGTTGCGGGGTGATGCATCAAGCCACAGTGCAAGTAGCACTCCGGGACCAAGAATGCCGAGAGGAAACAGGCCGAAAGGAGAAAAAGCTAAAACAGTTGCTGCACCGGCAACGGAAGCAGCTAAAAACTTCAACACAGGCTATGGGGTTGATCTACTCGACTTACCTTCAGCAAATGGACTCGGCGAGTATCTGCGTTCAGTACTTCGAATTGAATTGCGTCCACAGTGACGGATTCACCGCGTTGAGGGACATGACCGAAACTTTTTACTACTAAACCTCCAACCGTATCGTTTTCTTCGATATCGAAGTCGGTCTGAAAATATTCATTAAATTCGTCTAGGGGCATCAGTGCTTTGGTGACAAATTCATTCTCGCCGCGCTGCAACAACATATCACCCTCTTCATCGATGTCATGTTCATCTTCAATCTCCCCTACGATTTGCTCCAGCACATCTTCGATCGTAACCAGACCGGCTACACCTCCATATTCATCAACAACGACAGCCATGTGATTACGGCTTGCTCTAAATTCCGTCAGCAGGACATTTAACCGTTTACTTTCGGGAATAAAAACAGCTGGACGCAATGCTTCTCGCATGTTGAACGACCCTTTCCTGTCTTTATCGAAATAACTTAAGACATCTTTAGCCAACAAGATACCGACGACTTTATCCCGGTCTCCATCAATAACCGGAAATCTGGAGTGTGCGCTTTCTGTTAGGATGGGCAGAAATTGTTCTGGTGAGTGATCCTTGTCTACAACAACCATCTTGGAGCGCGGAATCATGATATCTCGAACTCGAAGCTCGGAGACTTGCAACACGCGTTGAATGGTATCTAGTTCATCTTGATTCAGCAGGCCGCGTTGTTGTGCGTGCTGCATGACATCCACCAACTCCTGGGAAGACTGGGGTTCATATCCAAATAACCTGTGTACCCGGGAGCGGAAATCGTGCCAGAGACCGGGAACTCCTCTAGGCGGAGGTTTATCAGCGTTTTCCATGTCCCTTCTAATTATAGGGCGCTGGAAATCCAAGTTCTGAAAGAATTGCTGTTTCTAGTTTCTCCATTTTTCGCGCCTCTTTTTCCTCACCATGTCTGTAACCGCACAGGTGCAATATGCCATGCACCACCATGTGCGCCCAGTGTGCGTCAATACTCTTATTCTGAGATAGCGCCTCTTGCACTACAATGGGCGCGCAAATGATGACATCGCCAAGAAGGTCGCTCTGCGCAAATGAATCTTCAGCGTAATTGAATGCTAAAACGTTGGTAGCGCCAGCTCCATTTCTATACCTTCGATTCAGTTCCGCACCCTCCTCTTCATCCACGATACGGATGGTAACTTCCGCGTCCTTTTCAACCACCGCATCGAATGCCATGCCAGCCCATCCTGACATGACCTCCGACTCTGGTATCCGCGGATTTTTACTACAGTACTGTACTTCTGTGGACAAGCTCATTCTTTTGCTGCATCGTAGGCATCGATAATGTGTTGTACTAAAGCATGACGAACAACATCATTGGAGGTAAACCGAGTTACGGATATACCTTCGATCTGGCCCAACGTTTCTATTGCGTGACGTAAGCCGGATACGGTATCCCGCGGCAGATCGGTTTGAGTTATGTCACCGGTGATGACTGCCTTGGAACCGAATCCCATGCGGGTTAAAAACATCTTCATTTGTTGTTTAGTTGTATTTTGTGCCTCATCTAAAATTACGAAGGCATTGCTCAAAGTACGGCCTCTCATATACGCGAGTGGTGCAAGCTCAATCACGTTCCGCTCCAACAGCCGAGCTACCCTTTCGAAACCCAATAGTTCATATAGAGCGTCGTACAAAGGCCGCAGGTAAGGATCGACCTTTTGACCTATATCTCCCGGTAAGAATCCGAGGCGCTCCCCCGCTTCGACAGCGGGTCTTACCAACACGATGCGCTCTATTTCGTCGGCACTCAGCGCCTGCACCGCACAGGCCACAGCGAGATAGGTTTTTCCAGTACCAGCCGGGCCAACACCAAAAACTACGTCACTGGATAGAATGCTTTGCACATAATCGTATTGGCGGCTCGAGCGTGGCCGCACCTGCTTTTTCGGCGTACGGACCTTCAGCTCCGCCTCCACTTCTCTGTTACCGTTCGCTACATTGCGCAGGACACGGTACACGGCTTCATCGTTGAGTGTGGTCTGAGTCTTTGTTTGAGCATACAGCTCGTTGAGGCTGAGCTTGGCCTGTTCAGCGGATTCCGACACCCCGCTGATGCTAAACAAGGGCCCACGATTGGTAATAGCAACATTGAAGTAAGACGCCACTTTCTTCAGGTTGTTGTCGAGCTGCCCACATAGAACAGCTAACCGCTTGTTGTCGGGTGGATCCAAAGAAAATGTGATCGAGGGTACTTTCGAAGTCAAAGATCGATTTACGCTGTTGCGCTATGGGTGTCAAAGGAATCGACCAAGCGTCCCCGCAAGGAATTGGGCAATGCCTCTGTTATGACCAAATCGGCGAAATGGCCAATCAATTGTGGTGGACCAGAGAAATTAACAACACGGTTGTTTTCTGTTCGACCTGATAGTTGCCGAGGGTTCTTCTTGGCAGGCCCATCGACCAATACGTGCTGTACAGTACCAACCATCCGCTCACTAATTTTTCTTGATGATTCGGTAATCACACCTTGCAGTGTTTGGAGACGCTGTCGCTTAACCTCGTGCGGGACATTGTCCGGTAAATCAGAAGCAGGTGTACCCGGACGAGCGCTATAGATGAAGCTGAAAGACTGATCAAATTCTATTTCTTCCAAAAGCCCCATTGTGGCTGCAAAGTCTTTTTCCGTTTCACCAGGGAATCCGACGATAAAATCAGAGGACAAGCTCAGTTGTTTTCGCCGTTGCCGTAGTTGGCAGATCAGGTCCTTGTAGTATTCAACTGTGTACCTTCTCTTCATACGCTCCAGGATTCGATTAGACCCACTTTGCACCGGCAAGTGCAAGTGGCTGACTAGCTTCGGGACATTCTCGTAGACCGTTATTAAATGTTCGTTAAAATCCAGGGGATGAGATGTGGTAAACCTAATCCTGTTTATACCCTCTATTTCCGCGATATAACGTATCAGCAACGCTAAGTCCGCTTCGTTCCCGTCGTACATGACTCCACGGTACCCATTCACGTTCTGCCCCAACAGAGTAACTTCGCGTACTCCTTGATCGGCGAGTTCGACCACCTCTGTAATGACATCATCAAAGGGACGGCTGAACTCCTCGCCGCGGGTATACGGCACTACGCAAAACGTACAATATTTACTACATCCTTCCATGATGGAAACGTAGGCTCTGACTGAATCCACGCTCGGGGGTGGCAAGCGGTCGAATTTTTCGATCTCCGGAAATTCTATATCCACCGATGGTTGATGGGAGCGCTCCGCTTTTCGCATAAGATCAGGTAATCGGTGCAGCGTCTGGGGACCAAATACAAGATCGACGAAAGGAGCCCGTTTTAAAATACCCTCACCTTCCTGGCTAGCTACGCACCCCCCAACTCCGATGACAATATCCGGTCGTGATTCCTTAAGTTCTCGCCATCGACCCAAGTGAGAAAATACTTTTTCTTGCGCCTTCTCGCGTACCGAGCAAGTGTTCAAAAGCAGTACATCCGCTTGCCGGGGGTCGTCCGTCCGCACCATGCCATGGGATTTCTGCAAACAATCCGCCATACGTGATGAATCGTATTCATTCATCTGACACCCAAAGGTTTGAATAAAGAGTTTTTTTGGCACCAGTATAGGGAAGGAAACCGCACTAGCGGTTTAGGTGGGAACGCAGTTTGATGCTGGGTGTTTCAACTTAGTTGTTAGGCTGTTTGTACAGCGTTAGTCTAGCCGAGCATATGCTGGAGATACAATACTTAACACACTTCACCTGATTCGCGGCGGGGATTTCTTATTCGATAGCCTCTGCCAAGGCAGTAAGACACCTATCTACTTCCTGGGCGGTATTGTAGTGCACCATGCTGACTCTAATGACTCCTGGCTCGCTGGGAATACCTAGCGCCTCGATACACCGTACCGCATAGAAATTGCCCAACCCCACACCGACCTTTTTTCGCGCTAGATGTTCAGCAACTTCGTCTACTGGTTTCTCAACCGGTATGAAAGATATAGTGGCTGCACGCTCACCGGGGCGGGCTCGATCTTTTCCTATCAATCTGACTTTGGGATTGTCTCGTAAGTAGTCGAGTAGTTTGTTGGCTAGCGCCGATTCGTGCTCTGCGAACAGACCAAATAGGTCTTTTGCGCGACCACTCAAATCTGACGTCTGTCCATCGAAGTGCTGTTGATGGAGTGTATCGTAGTATTCGAAAAGGCCGTTAAGGGCTGCGATTTCAGCGTGCAGAGGACCCGTAGGGTTCATCCGGTAACGCGATTGGTTTGCATTAAAATAGTGACTTTGTGAAGGTAACTGAGCCAACCTTCCGGCTTCCCCCCAAAGCACCCCTATATGGGTTCCAAAGGTTTTGTATGTACTGAACAAAACAAAATCAACACCGAGTTCCTGTACGTCGATAACACAATGGGGCGCATAGGAGACACCATCTGCTACTACCAGTGCACCTGCGTCCCGGGCAATATCGGTTACCGCGGAAACGTCATTCATCGTGCCCACAACATTGGAGCACAAACTAAAACAAATAAGTCGGGTTCGCTCGCTTACAAGATCACGTAACTCGTCAACACCGAGCTCACCACTGACTGGATCGATACCCCACTCTTTTACAATAAGGCCAGATTGTTCCAGGCGCCGCCAACAACCTATATTCGCCTCATGATCCTGGTTGGTTACGATGATCTCATCACCTTCAACAAGAGTATCTTTAACGGCCTGTGCAATAACGTACATGTTCATCGTTGTCGATGGACCCAAGGTAATCTCTTCTTCTTTGGCGTTCATTAACTGAGCCATCTTGGCGTAGGCCATATCCATTTCTTCACCTGCTCGAATCGACATGGCCGACAAACCGTAGGGTTGTACTTTGTACTCGGTGAAAAATCGATGTAACCAGTCACTTACCGTTTTAGGTACATAGGAACCCCCTGCGTTTTCGAAAAATGCCCACTGGGAAGTAGATTCATTGGAAAAAGAAGGAAATTGTTGTCTAACAAAGTCTACGTCTAACATAAAAGTTACCTTAACCGAATATTGCCATGGCTCAGGCGAACGTTTGAAAGCGTTTCGCCTACTTCATCGAAGGAAATCTGGAACGACGTTCTATTTCGTAGAGTTCCAAATTATTTCTTATATAAACCTGGTCTGCGCGCACCTTGGGCTGATAATCCCATGATACATTCTGCTTCACCAGCAACGGAATGATGGTGTGTCGCCGTCTCTGACTCTCAATAATCCATCGTTTAAGCGACGGTGTATCCCAGCGTGAACGAACCTTGTCAGTCAATGCGCCTATGATTTGTTCATGTGCTGGATCCTCCGCCAAATTATGCATTTCTTTAGGGTCCTCTCTCAGGTCAAAACATAGCGTGGGATCAGCATCACTCATGATCAGTTTATGTGGACCTTTACGCACCATAAAAATCGGCTCGGTGGTGAATTCGGCAAAATATTGTCCAAACACTTCATCATGACCTTCGGCACCTGACAATTGTGGTAATAGTGATCGTCCATCCATCACTGTCTGATAATCTATTCCCTTACCGTCGGTTGCAAGCTCTACCAATGTGGGTAGCAAGTCGACAAGCGATACAACACCTTCGCTAACCTGTGCCTTTATAGCTGGGGGGAAACTTACTATCAGAGGGATCCGTGCCGCATGCTCAAACCAGGACATTTTGAACCACAGCCCCCGCTCGCCGAGCATGTCCCCATGGTCAGAGGTAAAGACAATTACGGTATCCTGACCAAATCCACTCTCGTTCAAGCTATCCAGCAGCTCGCCTATTTTCTCATCGACGTATGAGATCGAACCATAGTAAGCGTGTCTGGCATCACGTATTTGTTGCTCACTCAGTTGAGCCTGTTCTATACCGATCTGCTTGCGTAAGCGCTCAGAATGTGGGTCTTTTGGTACATCATCGTAACCAACCTCCGGCAGATTGACATCGCTATCGTCGTACAAGTCCCAATACTGAGGTCGCGTAATGTAAGGATCGTGCGGATGAATATACGATACCACCAAACAAAAAGGTCGAGTCGTTTGATCCCTAGCTTTGTCATAGATGTAACGCTTCGCCTGAAATGTCACTTCATCATCGTAGTCTAAATTGTTTGAGCGCAAACATGTTCCAGCTTCCACCACGACATCGGCGGAGTGGAACCACTCAAGTACTTTGTCCGGCTCATCCCATTTGGGCGTCCAAGTAAAGTCGGCAGGATATACATCGGTGGTAAGCCTTTCATCAAAACCATGTAACTGATCGGGTCCACAAAAATGCATTTTTCCGGACAAGCAGGTTTGATAGCCCAGGCTGCTCAAGTAGTGAGCAAAAGTAGGAATCTCAGATGATAGCTCCGCAGCGTTGTCCCAAGCCTCGATATTGGAAGGAAGGCAGCCCGTCATCATCGAGTACCGGGCGGGTGCGCAAAGGGGAAAGTTTGTATAAGCGGCCTTAAACAGGGCCGCGTTCTCACTTAGCTTGTCGAGGTGAGGTGTTTTGACGACCTGGTTGCCATAGGCCGACAAGAACTCGGGAGCGAGCTGGTCTGCCATGATAAAAAGGATGTTGGGCTTTCTGTTGGACATGATTTGATACTCCTTCGTCGTCACACGATATCATGTTCTACCATAGCGGGTTTAAAACGTTGACATATGCGGACCAGTTCACGACTAACTGAATCATTGCCAGCATTCGCCATTTTATTTGCCGGAGCGATTTGGGGTTTGTTTTGGTTGCCAATGCGTGCATTTGAAAGTGCGCAACTCCCGGGAGATTGGTTGACCTTACTGTTTTTCGCTATTCCAGCATTAACACTGCTGCCGCTTGTAATCTATCGCAAACGCGTGCCGTCGCATATGTTGATAACAGTGTTGGCAACCGGGATTTTTACTGGTGCTGGATCTGTTCTTTACGCTGTTTCACTGGTACTGACGACTGTAGCCAAGGCGCTCCTGTTGTTTTATCTAACCCCCGTTTGGAGCACATTATTTGGTTATTTGATCTTAAGGGAAAAGCTGCGGTTTGCACGTGTCGTAGCCTTGTTTTTAGGAATCTTAGGACTGGTGGTCATACTTGATACCGGTCCTTTGCCGATTCCAAACAATACCGGCGATTGGATAGCGTTGTCTTCCGGTATTGCTTGGGGATATGGGACAGTTCGGCTGCATTCGCAACAAAACGTTCCTATTTGTGAATCACTATTTGCTTACTTTGCCGGTGGTGTGACAGTCATTGCATTCGTAATATTGCTTCCGCTAAGCGATTTTGCCCCGTTCCCTGACCTCCATCAGGTCATGCGCTTTATCCCTTGGATTGCTCTTGTTGCTATCGGAATCATACTCGTATCAATATTCCTCGTTTATTGGGGGGCGCTGCGCCTAAGCCCGGCCCGGG
The DNA here is from genome assembly GCA_030066885.1 of Arenicellales bacterium. GTDB lineage: Bacteria > Pseudomonadota > Gammaproteobacteria > Arenicellales > JAANXG01 > JAHEKE01. The sequence continues at coordinate 25,534 of JASJAT010000018.1, forward strand.
TAGGATTGTTACTTATGTCTGAGGTGGTCGTTGGCATTGTATCAGCGGCCTTATTAACCGATGAACCGTTCGGCAGTCGTGAAATGATTGGTTCTGTATTAATCATCGGTGCAGCGTTGGTTGAGATCTTTAAACAGGAATCTATTGACATCCGAGTCAAAGGTTAGCAACTCACCACGAGACTATGGCTTACCGACTACTTTTAATCGCGCTCACCGTTACATTTTCAGCAGTCATCCTAATGGGGGCGTGGGCCATTGGGGATAGACACTGTAGCAGAGGGTGTTGTAACAACTGCAGTATTAAAAGGTTGCGTGACAATAATCGGTTTGAAACTAAATGCCTGATTCTCTGGTGTCAAGTCTCCCTAGTATGCAGCCTTTTGTTTCAACCCGTTGCGGCTTAGGATAGGGTACACCCATCGATCAGCGACGATACCCTAAATGAAGGCACAAACACTGTATAGTTATGCGATCCAGCTTGGTTTATTGGTATTTGGTCTACAAGCAGCGACGATATCCAACGCCGGACCGAGGCCCGAAACTGACCTAGAGCGAGCGTTCTATGACATTGGTGTGATCGGTTACTGTGGACTGTTTAACGATGCGGTCTCCGAGGGGTTTAGTCGCGAAGTGCGACGTATTGTGGAGCGCGATGCCGTCGATGAACAAAGTCTTAACGCCGCACGCAGTAAAGCTATGACCTTGGTTGAATTGGAATGGAGCAATCGGGGGTTGGGTGGATTTCGCGGCTGGTGTCGTAGCGAAGGCGTAGATGCTGTAAAGCGATTCCTGGCAGTGCCACCTAGCCAGTGAACAAGGACTCAGGAGACGGGATAGTTCACCAACCAGGCGACACTCCAAAAAGTCAGGATTTTAAGATCGTGATGAGTGTCGACCTATCAGGATTGGCAAAGAGTCTAGTTGAAGCCGGTCAATGCTGATTGACATAACACGCCAATCTGTTGACGGAAAAACAGTAGCGAGTTACTAGTAACTAGTAGTGAGGACCAATCTTTCAAATCATATGAAGTAAAGTAATTATGGCTAAAAAATCGATACTGTTCTCTCTAGACTAGCTGCTAGCAACTCGGATACTAGCTACTATCATCATCATGGCCTCCAACAATCGTGTTGCTGTAGCCCTGGGACTCGCCAGTACAGGCGAAACCTTGGGCGTGCTGAACCGGCTCGGTAACACCATTGGTCTGGCTGAAATAAGGCTCGACCTGATGCAGGAGTTTGACTTGGAGCGCATCGTTTCGAACAGTCCCTGCCCATTAATTATCACTTGTCGCCCGCAACGCGAAGGGGGGAGTTTCTCGGGCAGTGAAGCCGAGCGGTTGGATATTCTTGCTCGTGCGAGCGAACTGAACTGTTCGTATGTTGATGTCGAGTGGGACAGTATCACCGAATTTCGGAACAAGAGCGAAGCAACACGGGTGATTGTGTCTCGGCATGATTACCACAAAATGCCGAGCGACCTTTGGCAACAGTACTCAGATCTTCGCAACCTAGCCGACGTAGTCAAATTAGTGGGTTTCGCAAAACACATAAGTGAAGCGATCGGCATGGTGGAGCTCGCCGCCAAAGCAGACACACCTGTCATTGCCATTGCTATGGGGGGCGCTGGCAGCTTGTCTCGCCTGCTGGCGCCTTGCTTTGATGCTTGCCTGTTAACCTATGGTGCTATCGATCTCAATTCAGCCACAGCACCAGGTCAATACACCGTTCAGGAAATGGTCGAACGATATGCTATCGACCAGGTGTCAACCAATACCCGTATAGACATCTACCTGTACACAGATAAAAATAACGGCGCGAGTGCAGTGGCTCGATGTGGTGGAGACGGGAGTTGGTTGGGGATTCCGGTTCTGGTTGAACCAGAGGAAGTGGACAGCGTCACCGAGTTGTTACACAACCTGAGTCCTCGAATTAGCACCACACTGTGTTAAAAGTATAAAAGTAAAATATCGAAACCTAAAACAGCTATTAGAA
>JASJAT010000155.1 GCA_030066885.1 Arenicellales bacterium
TGGAGAACACAGACTACGAAACTTTTCTCAGCATATTCGACGATTTTTTATCGCGTCACAGTGGCTTATTAAGAGAAAGTCGATAGTCATAAATATTGCTATTCAGTGAAGAAGGTATTTCATTTTCTAACCACGGTCACTTTGACCGTTTCGCTCATGAGCTGTGCGAGCTATCCGGTTAACGATCCCTTAGAAAAGATCGATACGGACGTCGGCTATCGACTAAACAATAGAACCCTTGGACCTAAAAACTCAGACGAATTGTTCGTCATCGTTGGCCTGTCCGGTGGAGGCACCCGCGCGGCTGCCTTGGATTACGGTGTACTGGAGTATTTGGAACGAGTCCGGTTTGGTGACGATAACCGGTCATTGCTCGATGAAATAGACATTATCAGCACATCGTCGGCTGCCAGTATCCCGGCGGCCTATTATGGCCTGTTTGGCAAGGAAGTGTTTTTGAATGATTTTGTTGAAGATGTGCTCTACAGAAAAACACAATCTGGACTGGCCAAGAGAATGTTGAATCCCGTTCATTGGCCCCGGCTTATGTCTGGTACATTTAGTCGGGGTGATCTTGCCGTGGAGTATTTCGACCGCGAGATATTTCACGGCAACACATTTGCCGATATGCATCAAGAACGGCCCTTGATACTGCTTAATGCTACCGATATGGGAATAGGCTCTCAGTTTTCGTTTGTGCAGAGTAACTTTGACTTACTCTGCTCAGATTTGTCATCGTTTTTGGTAGCGCGCGCAGTCACCGCGTCTTTATCTTTCACACCTGCGTTTACCCCAATAACCTTGAAAAACTATAACGATCGCAGCTGTGGATACTCCACACCCAATTGGGTTCGGGATGCATTGGAAGCTGGGCTCGAGAACGATCCAAGTGTATATGCTGCAGCGCGCGACGTCGTCAGCTACGAAAATTTAGAAAAAAGACCTTACATCCATCTTCTCGACAGCGGCATATCCGACAACATCGGTATTCGCTCTCCGGCATTAATATTTTCGATACGAGATTCTCCTGCCAGTCAGATCGATCGAATAGAAGACGGTACCATCAAGAAGCTGGTCGTCATTTTAGTCGACGCTAAACCAAAAACTCATTTCAAAGGAGACCTGAAACCCAAACCTCCCAGCGCCATCACTTCGGTGCAGACGGCAGCCTCTCGTCCACTAGCCAATTACTCTTACGAGACTGTTAACCTACTTAAAAGGGATATCCGCGAAACGCGAAACGAGCTGGAGCGCTACCACCGTCAAAGAAAAGCATGCGATGTTCACGCCAAAGTGGTGTGTACACAGATTGACCTCGGTGGTGGGTGTTACGAGCGAGTTCGGGATAACTGCTTCGAGAAATTCAAGGTTTCAGACAGTAATCGCCCTTTAGATCTCGATATCTACATTATTCATGTCAGCTTTGAGTTGATCGAAGACAAAGCAAGACGGGATAGATTTCAGGCCATCCCAACTAAACTCCAGTTGCCAGAGGAAGATATTGACTTGTTGATTGATTTAGCGCCGGAATTGATCAACGAGGAGCCGGAGTTTCATCATCTCGTGCAGGACCTGGATGCACGAATCGTTAATTAAACCGGGGACAATATACTTTTTAACACCACGCCTTACTTGGTTTTTGCCGAAGAGTTTAAGAAAAGCTTAAAAAGTATACTGTCCCCGGTTTAACGCCTTTCTGCTTCAAACCGCTCCCTTTCGCGTTGTGCGCGGTTGCGCTCCCTTTCTATTCGGTTTTGCTCCCGCTCCAATCGCTCAATCACGCCTTCGATCCGGCGGTCTTCTCGATAGCGTTCTTGTTCTGAGCGACCTCGTTCCCGCTCAATCCTATTTTGCTTGCTTTGCGTAGCAATATCTCGCTCCCTGCTTAGTCTACCGTCCGTCTGCGCCTGTGCGACGACGGTTAGACTTAAGATAAGGCCTGTAATCACGATGTAAGATACGCGCATAATACTGTTCTCACTAAATCAGTGTAGTCGTAAAACATAGTATCGTCATCCCAAGAAGGTGCATTTCGGGACTACGCAGCTAAGCACTTGCGCGGGACTCGAGCAGGTGAGCGAGACAGAAAAGTCGAGTACCCATCGACGTGGATGAGACATCCCTTGTAATATTGTTTGCCTACCCCCAAGTAGCAAATCTTGCAATACTATTAGCAGATTATAAATCCAGACTCTGGGACCCATTGGAGCGATGAATAAGTTTCTAAAAATTGTAGGAATCGCCGCTGCCGCGGTGGTCGGTCTAGTTGCAGTTGCCATTATCGTGCTCAAGCTGATCAGTGATGATCAGTACAAAGAATGGATTGCATCGGCCGTACAATCCGCAACCGGGCGCGATTTCGCTATAGAGACCTTGGAGCTGGATCTCACTTCCAGCTTGCTGGTCAAAGCCAGTGATATCCGTCTTGGCAACGCTGAGTGGAGCGATCATTCGGATATGTTAACCGTGGGCCAGCTCGAAGCAGAGGTTGGTCTGCTATCGCTTCTAGGTGGCGTTGCTGATGTTCGTGCGGTTATCGAAAAGGCCAACGTCGTTTCAGAGACGGATAAAAACGGCACCAGCAATTGGCAGTTCGATACTGCTTCTGATGAAGAGGTGGTAACTGAAAAGGATACGGATGTTGAACCTAAAGATGAGGCTGGTCTACCCATACGACCTTATATCCGCGAGTTTCGTATCTCAGATCTGACGCTCGCTCATCTCGATGGTGCCACGGGTTCTGAAAAAAACGCCGCAATAAAGGGTCTCGAAATCATAGCCGCTGACGAGGACTTTACGGTGGAGTTAACCGGCAGCTTCCAATCGACACCGATAACCTTGTCGGGCAATTTGGGTCACATGGATGACTTGGTAAACAATGCCTCAACACCGATTCGCCTGGACACCAAAGTTGGCGGAACCACATTGAACCTGTCTGGTAGTTGGGGACCGTTGTTACCGGATTTAACCGCGGCGTTGGCACTAGATCTGGATGTCCCATCTACCGTGGAGTTGACCGACCTGGCTGGCGTTGAGCTTGCGGATTTGGGTCAAGTGCAACTGGATGCGAACTTGTCCGCCGATCAAGGGCGTTTCTCCGTTAGCGAGCTGACAACAAATCTCGATCATGACTATGCGGGAGTGGTTGTCCAGGGAAATATAGGTGATCTCATTGCAGTAAAAGAAATCGAGCTTAACGTTGAAGCCAATACGGCCGCTTTAGGGCGCTTACTGGAACGGTTGAATGTCGCTATCCCCACGGCGCTGCCGCCTGATTTGAAGGCCAGTGCGGTCGTTGCTGGGAACCTAGACCAGCTCAGTGTAAAAGACATCAAAGTCGAATCCAGAGATGAAGGAATACAGGTACAGGTAACGGGTTTGGTGAATCACGCTCTCGGACCAGAAGGCATCGACGCCGTGGTAAAGGTCGAGGTCGATTCTCTGGCTGCCTTATCGAAATACGCCAAATTAGACCTGCCAGATCTGGGTGCGCTTGACCTATCTGGAAAGGTCTCGTCTGCGGATAAAACCTTTCGCCTGGAGAATCTAGATGCTCAACTAAAGGGAGAGAGTCTCACCGCGCAAGTACAGGGCGGTGTGGGTGATCTAATGGCCGTAAACGGTATCGACGCGACAGTAGATTTAGAACTCGGTCCACTTTCGCCGGCCACTGTCACGGAATTAGAGCGTTTGCTCAAGCAGCAAGACATCGACATCCCTCTCATCCTGCCTACTGGGGTGAAAGTGAACGCTGGGATTTCTGGCGGATTGGACCAACTCGGCGTCAACGATATCAGCGCCGAAGTTCTCGATGAGGGCATAGATATAAGTGTAACGGGTGCAGTCTCGAACGCGCTGATACCGGAAGGGGTTGATGCGACATTCAATGTCAAGGTAGACACCTTGGCGGCACTCTCCAAGTACGCCAATACAGAGCTCCCGGCAGAGGGGGCACTGGACATTTCCGGGCAGGTTGTATCGGAAAACAAAACCTACCGTTTGGCAAACCTGGACGCAAAGCTGGGTGGTGCGGATTTTGACGTCGGTGTGCAAGGAACCGTCAACGATTTACTTAAAGTCAGCGGAATCAACGCGGAGCTTAAAGCCGAAATCGCTTCGCTTTCAGCCCTGTCAACGTTAGCAAAGACAGAACTGCCGGCGACGGATGCAATAACGATGACGGGTAAGGTCAGCGCACCGGGTGGTGACAAAGGTACGCAAACATCTTTAGTCGTAAACGTTGAGAGCAATGGCGCTAAAGTCACTGTTGATGGGGACCTTTCCGACCTTCAATCTTTTGAGTCGGTCGATGTTGACATTGCGGTCAATGCTTCGTCGCTAAGCGACTTCAGCAAGTTTGCACAAAGGGAGTTGCCTGAACAGGGACCGTTTAACTTGACTGGTACCATACATGCCCAGCCGAATGAGTATCGTTTGGATGACTTCCAGATGACCCTCGATCAACAGAAGATCGATGGGAACATCGGTATAGTGTTGGCTGACAACGAGACTGCCCCCTCGCTGATCAACGGACAGCTCAATATCCCATTTCTTGATCTATCACCTTTGATCACCCCAGAACCGTCTGAAGAGATGTCCGATCAGACACAGGTAGTGACGGAGGATGATACCCCCCCGAAAAAGCCAACTGGAAAAAGGGCGGATGGTATAGAGGAAGTTGAAGAAACCGAAGAGGTTGCCGCCGATCGATTGTTCTTAACCGATCCTTTGCCTGTAGATGCACTGAAAGACTATGACGCGGATATCTCGGTCACCGCTGACCGACTCAAGGTGGGTAAAGTGGATTTCACCGAGATGGATATCAAGCTGTCACTCAAGGATGGTTTGCTTCGTGTAGATCCAATTAATTCCATAGCTGGTGACGGTACCATCGCAGGCGCCTTCGAACTCGATGCTCGTTCCGACCCCACCAAGTTGTCAGTGGATGTCAAAATCGACGATGCACCGATGCCACGGCTGGGTGGCGGGCTTGACTTCAACCTCGATTTAGATGGCACCGGCAAATCGATGGCAGAGCTAATGGGAGGTCTGAATGGACAGGTTCTAATTGTCATGCGTGATGGCCGTTTGGAAAAATCCCTCATGACCGGGTTCGGGACAAGCCTGACCGAAAGTATAAATCCGCTTTCAAAAGACGATCCCTATACCACTGTCGAATGTGCGATCTTGCGGATGGAGATCGAGGACGGGATGGTGAACTTCGAGCGAAAGCTGGCCATGCAAACGACCAAAGTAACCTGGCGTGGTGGTGGAGATATAAACCTCAAAACCGAAGGGCTTGACGTGGGAATTGCCCCTAAGGCCCGGACAGGTCTGGGTATAAGCGCGGGCAGCCTTGCATCCTTGATTCATATCGGGGGTACGCTCAAAAAACCTGCTGTTAAACTGGACCCCACGGACGTGGCGCTCAAATATGGTAAGTATATGGCTGCTGTCAGTACCGGGGGGATTTCAATCTTGGCTGAGGGTTTGTTAAACCGGACACAGGCGAATGTCGACGTGTGTGCTCAGATTCTTGACGGTACTGTTTTCGACGAGGAAGCGGTGGAAGAAGAGGCGGCATTGGAAAAAGGTGCAGATACCCAGAGCACATCACAGTCCGGGCAAGAATCCGAAGTAGATCAACAAGAAACACAGGGAGAAGCGATGGGTACGGAGAAAGAAGCAGAATCTGAGCAAGCCGTAAACGTCGAACAAGAGTCGGAATCCAAGGCACCGGAAAAGGCAGAAAAAAAGAAACCCGCTCGAAAACAAACGAAGAATGAAATGTAAAATCCTTTCGGTTTACCAGCTCCTGTAACTCAAGCACTGCGTAACAGCGGCCCACCCGACGTCATGTTCGGCGCGAAGTGTGTGGCCTCATATTCGTTCGTGTAAGGAAAGAACAAAATAGAGCCAGTCGATAAGCCGGGTTCTGTCGTGGACAACCATTCATCTAGGACGCGCGTCACCGCACGCCTCAAGCAGCCTACCCGAACCCTGCGCGGGTCACACAATAGGGTTCCTATTTGGCCTTGCTCCGAGTGGGGTTTACCCTGCCACCGCTGTTACCAGCAGCGCGGTGCGCTCTTACCACACCTTTTCACCCTTACCCGTCACCTTCCCCCCGATTGCTCCATTTTGTGGTCTAACAACAGGGGGGAAGGTGACGGGCGGTATATTTTCTGTGGCACTTTCCGTCGGCTCACGCCGCCCAGGTGTTACCTGGCACTTTACCCTGTGGAGCCCGGACTTTCCTCTACCAATGGTAGCGGTTGTCTGACTAGCTCTTAAATTAGACAAGATACAAGAATAAAGATTCTAGGTACAAGCACTATTTAAAGCCTTGAATACTCTTGCTAAGACGCTAGGCACGCAAAGGGATTACTACTAACGGCGTGATTTCACTAAATCAATAATAAACCACCAGCGATCATTTTCTTCTTTTAATCGAGTTTTCAAGTTCTTCTATAGTTCCTTAGTCAACTCGGCACCTCTTGCGGGGAGTCAACACCTGACATTTGGGTTGTCGAGGAATTCTCCTGAGAAGCTATAAAACCTTCTTCCAATATTCTAATCTGAGGATTTTTCACTTTTCCGGGTCAAACCTGTTTGATAAACCAGGTTTTTAGATTTGCCCGTAATCTTTGCCGTCGCCTCGGCAGCCTGACTTGGTGTTAGAAACTCAGCCAAGATATCAAGTATCCGTAGAGTATCTGCGTCAATTTTTTTGTCAGGGTGGTAGCCTTCGACTATTAACACAAATTCACCTTTTTGTTGATTGGGCTCATCAGTTACCCGTTGCAGTATTTGTGACAAAGTTCCCTTTGTTATCGTTTCGAATTGTTTTGTGATTTCGCGCGCCAAAGTGATCGTTCGATCTAGAGAAAAGATCTTGGCAAAATCGATCAGTGTGTCTTTGATTCGATGTGCTGACTCGTAGAAGATTAACGTGCGCTGTTCCTGATCCAGTTCCCTCAGTCTAGCGAGCCTGGCCGCTGACTTTCCAGGTAAAAACCCTTCGAATACAAATCGATCCGAAGGTATTGCGGCCACCGACAACGCGGCAATGGCGGCGCAACACCCGGGAATTGGAACGACCGGTACCTTCTGATCGTGAGCTGCACTCACGAGGCGGTAACCGGGGTCACTGATGAGCGGTGTCCCGGCATCCGTGATCAAGGCGACGTCGGCCCCACCCAGCAACTTACCTATCAAATACTTGGTTTGTTTCCGTTCGTTGTGCTCGTGATACGCAACCATGGTGGTTGATATCGAATATTCTTTCAATAATTTGCGACTATGGCGGGTATCTTCAGCAGCAACTATATCTGCGGCCCGCAGCGTTTCTACGGCCCTATAGGTCATGTCAGCGAGATTGCCGATCGGGGTAGCAACCACGAACAAGCTTCCTACTTTGCGTGATGAGTTGGGCACTCGCTATACTCCTATCTATGTTCGAATGCTGGAAACCCTATTTACGACTGCTTGGTTCGGCTGCCACAGTAACGGCTCTGTGGTCCTGTGCATCGGCCCCGACGACCCAGGATGAACCTTCTCCAGAAATCACTGCCCCGACCGTTAAAGTAACCCCCTTCGACGAAGTCGAGGCACCTGAAGTAGTCCAACCAGAACCAACCTACGCAACATCCGATTTGGTTAATGCGGCTCACCTCTGGTTAGACCAGGCACGTTTTGCTCCCGCCCCGGAACAACAAGACTTGCTGCTTAGAAGTGCTGCTGCGCTACTCAAAGCAAAGCAGCTCTCTGAAGCACGCCAGATTCTAAACGGCATTGACGTGTCGGGGCTACCGGTCGAGATCGCACAACGTAGACGCTTGTTACGTGCTGAACTCGCATTAGCAGAGGATCGCGCAGAGCTGGCCCTACGCTATCTAGCACCGTATAAGCGTATGCAAGACCCCCAATTAAGAGCCCAGGCGCTATCGCTGCGTGCGCAAGCTCATTTAGCTTCCAACGACAGGGCTAAAGCCATACGGGCACTCATAGAACGGGAGGCCTTTCTGGATAACCTCCCCGATATTGAGGAAAATCGACAACGCATATGGGCTCTGCTGGGATCGCTGACCGATATCGAGCTCCAGATCGAGCGCCAATCCACAGATGATGGTTCCCCAGTTGCGGACTGGTTAGACTTGGCTCTGCTGTATGTAGATTTTGGCGTTGATCCTCACCGGTTGCAGCAGACGATCACCGATTGGGCTGAAATTAATCCCTTGGGCAGTGCCCAAACTTTTGCCGTCGAAATGCTTCGCTTATCCAGCCCGGTAACCAACGAACAGGTAGCTCCCATTCAGAATATCGCCTTGTTGCTGCCGCTGGCGTCAAAGTTCGGTCGCGCTGCGCAATCTGTCCATGACGGGTTCATGGCCATGCATACACTTGATGGAAATCCATACAGACCCAACATTACCGTCTATGATGTTGGGGAGATCCCAGAGCTCGCGGGCAGTTATTATCGATTAGCGGTCGAGGAAGGGGCCGACCTTATTGTGGGACCACTCGGCAAGCAGGCTGCAAATGCAATCATCGACAATCAATTGGTTCAGGTGCCGACTTTACTACTTGGGGGGATCCAACAGGGAAGAACGCTGCCTCCCAACACTTACCAAATCGACCTTGCACCGGAACAGGAAGCCACCCAGGTTGCAACACGTGCTTACCTAGATGGCCACAGGGTAGCGGGTGTACTATGGCCAAATACGGATTGGGGCCAACGAATTGCCCAAGCGTTTGTCGAACGTTGGGAGTCGCTCGGGGGGATCGTGGTCGGCACACAGGCTTATGAAGAAAACTCGAATGACCATTCATTCGCCGTCCAGGAGATACTAAATATCAACAACAGCAATGGTCGCAAGAGTGCATTGTCTGCGTTGCTAGGTACGAAACTAGAGTTTCAACCGCGGCGCAGACAGGATCTGGACATGTTGTTTCTAGCCGCTCGACCCGTTACAGGCAGACTTATAAAACCCCAAATTAATTTCTTCCACGCTCATGACATACCGGTTTATTCAACATCACATATTTACACCGGTACACCCGACCCGGTAAACGATACGGACCTGAATCAGATAACATTTGGTGATATGCCATGGCTTTTGCGCAACGACAACAGAGCCAAGTTACTTCACGCTTCGGTGGAAGGTACGAAACAGAGTGAAGGTAATCTGAAACGACTGTTTGCTTTGGGCATGGATGCATACTTGCTATCCCGCGTCCTACCTTATTTGGAAGCAGACACGGCCGTAACTCTGAAAGGAGTAACGGCCGATCGCTTGAGCGTCAACAAAGACAGGCATATCGAGAGGCAGCTAACCTGGGCTCGTTTTGAAAAAGGTGAGCCGTCAATCTTGGATACTTTAGAGGGACCTAAAGGTTATGAGAATATCGAACCTGATCAAATGGAACAGATCTACTCACCACTTGGAACAAGGTCGACGAGCGGAGCAACTGGCTTGTCGATTTCTAATTAAGCGCGGACTCAGACATGTACAATCCAACTATCGCTGCCCATTCGGTGAAATCGACTTAATCATGGAAGATAATCAGTGTCTTGTATTCGTTGAAGTCCGTTATCGAAGCAATATAAGGTTCGGTGGAGCGCTGGCCAGCATAGACCAAAGAAAACAAAACAAACTAAGAGCAACGGCTGAGCATTATCTACAACGCTGCGACCAAACCACAGGCCGTCCATGTCGCTTCGATGTGGTAGTGCTAGAGTCAGTGAAACCACCAAATTGTGAATGGATACAGGACGCTTTTTAATGAACCAGCCTTCTCCCAGTTATTAGATTTTATGGAAAAACCAGAGCGCGTCACCGCAATCTTCGAAGAAAGTATCGAAGCAATCAGTAAAGCTGCAAACCGACTTGCACCACAGATTGCAGAAGCGGCGAGCCTAATGATTGAATCTCTGATGAGTGGTGGCAAAATCCTAGTTTGCGGGAATGGCGGATCGGCAGCTGATGCCCAACATTTCTCTGCAGAAATGTTGAATCGATTTGAAAAAGAGCGCCCCGCCCTGCCAGCGATCGCTTTAACCACAGATACATCCACACTAACTTCAATAGCCAATGACTACAGCTATAAAGACGTTTTCGCCAAACAGATTCAAGCGTTAGGTCAACCCAAGGATACGCTTCTCGTTATCACTACTTCCGGAAACTCGGAGAATTTATTGCGTGCAGTTCACACCGCCCATGAAAAAGAAATGCATTGTGTCGGTTTAAACGGTAAGACAGGAGGTGATTTATCGAAACTCTTTACCTCGGGGGATGTCGATATCATCGTACCCGGTCCTTCTACTGCACGTATACAAGAGATCCACGGTATTGTTATCCATTGTTTTTGCGATCTTATTGACAAACAACTACTCGGTGCACATGACTGACTTCTCACGATTAACTTGCTATATCGCCATTGCGCTGTTGCTAAGCGGATGCGTGGCTACTGCTGTGACAGTAGCAGCGGTAACAACTATCGATGTGGTTCATGATCGTAGAACCATCGGTGACTACATCGATGACAACAATATAGAGTTCACGGTTCGGACATTCGTCGTCCGCGATGATGAATTGCGCACCCGTGCCCACATAAGTGCTACCAGCATGAACGGTATCCTATTGTTGACTGGAGAAGCACCTACTACCCAACTTAAAGATAGAGTGGCTAATTTTGCTGCGGACGTGGAAGGTGTTAGACAAGTGGTCAACGAAATCCGCATATCGGGCGAAACCAGCTACTTAAGTCGTACCAATGATGTTTGGCTGACGACCAAAGTTAAGTCGACCTTATTCGCAAAAACCAAATTAGACGCCAACCGAGTGAAAGTCGTATCCGAGCACGGTAATGTTTACCTCATGGGATTAGTTACGCGTGAAGAAGGAGCACGGGCGACTCAAATAGCGAGGGAAGTGGGCGGCGTTAGTCAGGTTGTGCAAGTATTTGAGTACCAGGATTGAACACGCTGCAAAGCAAAATTGCCACACCGGAATCTCTAAAAGATAGATTGGGCGAACTTAAACGCCCCATTGTGTTTACCAACGGATGCTTTGACATTCTCCACCGTGGTCATGTGGCTTACCTTGAGAAAGCAAGACAATTCGGGCAGAGCATGATCGTTGGGGTGAATAGTGACGTATCAGTACGAAGACTCAACAAAGGACCGAATCGTCCTTTCAACACCCTGGACGATCGGATGGCGGTATTGGCGGCACTAGCAGTGGTGGACTTAGTAGTCCCCTTTGATCAGGACACCCCACTCGGGTTAATCAAGCAAATCATACCGGACCACTTGGTTAAGGGGGGTGACTGGGAATTGAATCACATCGTCGGTGCGGATGTTGTAAAAAACGCTGGTGGTCAAATTCACAGCATCCCCATCGAGTTTCCACGATCGACAACCGACCTGATCAAACGGATTAA
>JASJAT010000156.1 GCA_030066885.1 Arenicellales bacterium
TCCTCGCAAAGACGTGTGTAAGTGGATTGCCGCGGCCCCCCCGGATCGAGTCCGGGGGGCGCCGTCTCGCAACCACACAAATGACAGGTGTAAAGACTATTTCCTACTCCTTCGCGTCTTTGGTCTTTACCAGTTCTTAAGAACCTGTCTTATTCGGTCTATATATCCATCACCACGACCGAGAAATTTTACCAATCGGTCCAGTTCTAACTTATCTGCGCTCTCTATGCGGTATTCAGCGGCAGCCGCTATGGGAATATCACTAACCAATGTGGTTAGCTCTCTTGCAGTGAAAGCCCGTTCACTATGTTGTTTTAGATTGGTTGCCATTTTACTCGCACCCCTTATGGCGAGCTGACGCACCTGTGTTAGATTCTCATAGATCACATCGAGACTGGGATATAGCCGAAGAAGTCGAATCGCGCTTTTAGCACCAATGCCCGGTACCCCAGGTATGTTGTCCACGCTGTCTCCAACTAAAGCCAGGTAATCTCTGATTTGGTGCGGCCACACACCGAAGCGCTCGTATACACCGTCTGCGTTGAGTCGCTCATCTTTTGGATAGTTCCACCAGATATCTTCCCCTTCAACAATTTGCGCTAGATCTTTATCCGAAGTAATGATTGCACTTCGAAAATCAAGTTTTCGCATATTGCACGCGACAGTTGCGATCAAATCATCGGCTTCATATTTTTCGTGAGTTAAGTTAGGAATACCCAATGCCTTAAGCAGAGCCTGGCAAATTTCAAACTGTTCTTTAAGTTCCGGTGGTGGTGACTCCCGATTAGTCTTATATTCAGGGAAAATTTCATTACGAAACGATGTTGTCAGGCTGCTATCAAACGCAAATACAATATGTGAAGGGCTCGTGTGTTCAAGAAATTCTGTAACAAAACGAAGGAAACCATATACGGCATTGACTGGTTTACCTTCTGAACTGGTAAGGGTGTCGGGTAACGAAAACCACGCGCGAAAAATGTAGATACTGGCGTCTACAAGATAAACCGTACCACGGGAGCTAGCCGGCATACTACAAAAGAACCCCGGGTCTGGCTTCCTTGTTTACTATCGTTGTCTGCATGCAGCAAACATTATACCGGCTACTGCATGTTGTTCGGATCGAACAACATCGCACAGGCTTTCGAACAACTGCAGCGACAGTACTGCGTTAATCTAGTGCGGTTTTTTAAACTCAAATCGAAGCGGTTTGACATGCCACCGCGTATTGCGCACTGTCAATATTAGGCAAGATGGGCCACCATATGTTCGAACCTTACCAGCAGCACCGGGATTCAAAACCCATGGGCGTTTGTCTTTGTCGCATACAAGTCTATGTGTATGTCCATATACTATCGCCCTGACTTCAAGCTGCTGGTGTTTTTGGCGCAGCCTATGATGATAATTTTTTGTATCCCATATACGATGGCCGTGCTCCATACATAACTTACCTCCCGGCAAAGATAACAGGTACTGGTCCGGTAGCTCCGCCAACTCCCCTGAATCCTGTATCCGATCGTTGTTACCCCTTACTGCATAGATCTTACCGGACTTCGGCTTTAGTTGATCTAAATCCAGGGGCACCAGAACATCTCCAGCATGGATTGCTATATCACAAGTACTGGCTAACTCCGCGATCCTCTCGTCGATATATCCATGGGTATCAGCGACAACCAGTAGTCTTGCGTGGTCTATATCAAGCGATACTTGCTGGATCTTCTCGTTCATGCCTCAGATTTCTCCTCTCGAGCCTAGCTTCCTTGGCGCCTGATTTCATAGTAATTGTCTTCTCGCCAAATAGTACTTGTTTCAAGAATCTAAACGCGAACTGCAGTAATTCTCTATCATCGTCCAAGAGTCGCTCCTTCTCTTCTTCTGTCAATTCAAATACCTGTTCAAATCCTTCTGTTTGAATGAATTCACGAAAGCTGTCCAGATCATAACTGCACATGTCAAAAAGCTGTAAGCTTCGTTGGGAAGGCGTGCCAACGGTAGGCCCACTGGACCGTTTTTTCAGGATAATATCCCGCCAACCTTGATTGTTTTCATCGTATTCGGCACACCCCTGTTCTTCTCGATACTCGCCAACCGTCAACCTTCGCTGCTCAAAGTGCCCAAGGCAGTGTTCTTCTCTCACAATAAAATAGATATCTTCTATCGCGGATTCCCCTTTTCTACGCACCCCCATGGAACCCAGTGCATAATAACGGCAGGCTGCTGGCCGATCTTCGTAGATACTGCAACCCTCTTCATGCAGAAATATGCATTCTGTTGCCCCCGGCTTGGTAGCCAACTTAAGACCCGGCAGATTGTGATGGTCCATTGCGAAGGGGATTGTGAATTTGGCTACAAATTCACTGGAGGACATATCAAGGCGTCGCTTGAGCCTCAATATGTCATAAGGGGTCAGAGTGATATCAATGTTCTTACAACAAGTGTTAAAACACTGTATACCCTTATGACAATGAAACTGGATTTCTGTATCTACGGCCAGCTCGACCGGTTCAACAGGACTCTGAAACGGAAGGTCTTCTTTTATCGTACTTAAATCTTTCATTTAGAAACAGTGTCTAGTAGCCAGTGTCGAGTGCCTAGTCTCGGGTACTGTGACCTGCGCGAAAAACAAACTCCAAACAAGGCCCTAAGAGGACAGAACTCAATTGTAAGTCATATTGATCTCTTCCTCGCCCCCACAGGGCGATCGCTTATTTAGACCACGTCATTCCCGCACGCTTTTAGCGGGAATCCAAGAGTAGTTCCAGCGCAGAGGCGGAGATCTAAAAGCGAACAACAATGGATTCCGGCTAAAAGCATGCCGGAATGACAGTTTATTTATGCGCTGCTCCCATGAATACAAGAACGTAAAACCTCTTGTAGAAGACAAACCCGTGCGCCTCCTAGCTATTAGACACTAGGAACTCGCAACTCCCCTATACCTCACTACCCGGCCTGTGTAGCCCCTCTGGCTCGTCGTCAGATGGCTTGATCAGTTGGGTGTACTTCTCCTTCCACAACTTCCATTCAGCGGTTTCACGGTCGTATCGCGAGTTGACGAAACACTTCCAGTTACCGTCATCAATATCCAGGTGATCCATCCGATAGTAGTAACCCGGATATCGGGTCTCTTCACGGAATTGGATATGTTTCATGTGGGCGGTGGCGGTAATCATGCGGTGATAGTTCTCCCACGCCCGCAATAACTCGTGCAGATCTTTGGCCCGCAGCTTCTTTCTGTCTTCCCACAGCATCTTCAATTTGCGCTCAGCAATCTCGAGCATTTTACGGTTTGTCTGATACTGCGTACTCACCCCCGCGACATACTCATCCATTATTTTTTGCAGTCTGAATTGATACATCTTAGGCGTGATGTAGTGTGGATTTACGTCAATAGCGGTGGTGTAATCCTTGTGTTCGAGGAAAGTTCGAACCGGCCGGTAGATTTCTTCCACCAGTTCCTCAGCAGTCTTTTCCGGCTCGGGCTTCCAATCCCTATGGTCTAGAGCAAACTTAACCATCGCCTTAGCTGCGATACGCCCTTCGGAATGAGATCCAGAGGAGAATTTGTGACCCGAAGCACCAACGCCATCACCTGCGGTGAATAACCCCTTTACCGTGGTCATCCGGTTGTAACCCCAATGGTAAGAATCTGGCGTACCGGGCAAATCCTCCGGACCGGATACCCAGATTCCGGCGCATCCGGCATGGGAGCCGAGCAGATACGGTTCAGTAGGCACCAGTTCAGACATTTCCTTATCCGGTTCGATGTTCTCACCAGCCCATACGCCACATTGACTGATCGTCATGTCCAGAAAATCTTCCCAGGCCTCGGCTTCCAGATGTTTGATTTCCTCGGGTGTCATGTTCTCCGCAAGCTTGGCCATTGCGGTAGGCGTATCCATCAGGATTGGTCCACGGCCCTCGCGTAGCTCCTTCATCATCAAGTGATTACGCAGGCAAGTGCCCATCTTGGGTCCACTAGCGTAGGCATCATATTTGTTGTCTTTCAGTATCTCGAAGTTCTTCGCCTGGTAATCTTCACCGAACGCGTTCATGGCTTTGGCTTTGAATAGAAGAAACCACGCACCCACTGGTCCATACCCATCCTTGAACCGAGCAGGTACAAATCTATTCTCCATAAGCGTTAGAGTGGCACCACACTCTGCCGCCATGGCGTAGGTGGAGCCTGCATTCCAAACCGGAAACCATGCGCGACCGATACCTTCTCCCACCGAGCGTGGTCGGAAAACATTCACGGCCCCCCCACAGACCATGAGACAACACTTAAATTTGTAGATATAGACCTTGTTATCGCGAACCGAAAAACCGGCGGCCGCGGCAATCCGTGTTGAATCATTCTTGTCGGTTACCAGGCGCACAATGAACACATGCTCCTGGATACGATCCATCCCCAAGGCTTTTTTGGCAGCTTCCGCGACGATCCATTTATAGGATTCGCCATTGATCATAATCTGCCAACGGCCGGATCGAACTGGTTTACCGCCTTCGGTCAGTTTCTTGCCTTCGTCACCCTTTTGCTTCCAAATAGGTAATCCCCACTCCTCAAAATGATGCACGGAATCATCAACGTGCCGGCCCACGTCGTAAACCAGGTCTTCGCGCACAATGCCCATCAAATCCCCGCGTACATAACGCACGTAGTCCGCCGGGTCGTTCTCACCCATATAAGTGTTGATGGCCGACAACCCTTGTGCCACCGCACCGGAACGATCGAGCGCTGCTTTATCGACAAGCTTGACCTTTAGATCCGTCCCTTCAACCCATCGGCCGATCTCGAATGCAGCTCCACAAGCCGCCATACCCCCACCGATAATGAGAATATCTACTTCTTCTTCAACAACCTCTGGGTTGCCAAAATTGTTATCTGGCATCACATTTTCCTCTGTCTTTCTTGCTCGTGACTACTCCGCTAGCTTATCTATGATTTGACTCATCTCGCGATTGATGAACTCATTCATATCGCAGCTGTGGGTGCCCTTGGTAAATAAGGTGCTATGGTCGGTTAGCTCGTCCATATTTGGGCTTGGCTTGTCCTTGTAGGGATCTACTGAACCCTCTGCGGTTGTACGTATCGGAAACTTAAACCGCTTGAAAGTGCTATTACGGAATTTGATGGTCCACATTATGGATTCCGATCCACGCAACGGCTGAACCTGTGCGCCGAGAGGTACGACATCCGCATAGTGCCTGCATTCGATCGCCTGTTGCGGGCAAATCTTTACACAGCTGTAACATTCCCAGCATTGTTCAGGTTCCTGGTTGTAGGCTTTCATCGCATGGCCGGTTTCGGAACCGTCCTTATCTAATCGCATCAGATCATGCGGGCATATGTACATACAGGCAGTTTTGTCCTGACCTTTGCACCCATCACACTTATCGGTACGCACGTAGGTTGGCATCCTAACTCTCCGCTAGATTCTTTATTCATGGACAAATTTAGGAAATCGAGAATTCGGTTACTTCTCGCCCCAATCAAGCCCGCCAATACGGATACTTACAGGTTCTACCTGCTTAAAGACAGGTCTTGGAGCAAAAAGAAGGGTATAGGCTGTGGAATGGGAAAACTAATTAGAACTGCGATGCCGCAGATAAAAATCCCTTATTTATGATGCCCCTATAGAGGTATCTGGGAAAGATAGATTGTTATTACTTAGTCAACTCTTGGTAACGACTAAGCTCCAAATCGTATCGCTCCCTTGCCAGTTCACGAGCAGCCAATCGATCTCGAATAGACTTATCATATTCCTCGATTTGCAGGCGGAGCTCAACGACTTTGCGATCTGTTTCCTTAACCCCACTCGCTATCGCGTCAGCAAGCTCCTCGTCGAGTCTCTCTCTGAAGGTCTGGTCTGCTTCGATGCCACTGTCGATGGCGTTTAACAAGGCATCGCGGGTCCTGATGATGCTTTCATCACTATCGTAGGTCACGAGCAGTCTTTGATCTAACGCCTTCTTTTCCGCCTCCATCCTTTTTTGCTCGGCCAATTTCTCGTTCATGCGTTCTCTGGCTGCTAGCTCCTCCTCGGTTAAAGGAGCTTCGATTTCATTCAAATGCGTCCCGGATCCATCGATTTCGGTTATGCGCGAAAGTTCACACTCCTGTGCGGCTTGATCGCCATAGTGCCAATTGCCATCTGCGTCTTGGCATTTTTTGAAAGTCTCTGCATAGACAGGCAGCGCACAGAACACTGTGACTGCCAGTGCAACCAGTCTGATCATCATAGGAAACCTGCTCATTAGCACCTAATTAACCTATAGCACAAAAAATCGATTTTTGAGCCGAGAAATAGTAGCGAGTTTCTAGCGCCTAGTAGCTAGTCAAAATTTAGTCTGCGCCAGATCTTTAATGGCGCCAACGAGTAGTTTTCACAATCAATCCGATCCCGGCACTCGCTACTCGTTGCTAGCCAATAGCTACAATCATGGATTGCCACAGCCGGCTAACATTTGCCAGAAGCTTAAATTCAAGCCGCTTTTTGACCGCCCTTCAGCAGCATCCAAAGTCCAAAACCAATCATAGGAACGCTTAGTATTTGCCCCATCGTGACCCAGTCCCAAGCCAGATAACCCAAATGTGTATCCGGTTCTCGCACGAACTCAACCAGGAAACGGAACGTACCGTAACAAACCAGGAACATGCCCGATACAGCGCCGGTTCGACGAGGCTTGGAAGAAAACCACCACAGAATCACGAACAGTACCGCCCCTTCCAATACGGCTTCATACAACATGGAAGGGTGCCGGGGCGTAAGAGTAGGATCAGTGCGCGCGAATACCATGGCCAGGGAAAAATCCGTCGCCTTGCCCCACAATTCCTGATTGATAAAGTTCCCGATCCGCCCAAAACCCAAGCCCAGAGGTACCAGCGGTGCAACGAAGTCGGTAACATCGAGAAACGTCTTGTTTGTTTTACGACCAAACAAAAACAACGCAACCAATACGCCTAGCAACCCACCGTGGAATGACATACCCCCTTGCCACACGAAGAATATTTCGACTGGATGTTCCAGATAGTAGGGAAACTTATAGAACAGCACATAGCCCAAGCGACCGCCGAGAATTACACCTACTGCAATATAAAACAATAAATCCGAAACCAGCTTCTTGTCCCAGCCCGGATTCGATGTTGCGCGGTAGACACCCAACCAGTAACCCCCTAAGAACCCGATTAAATACATAAGTCCGTACCAATGGACCTGAATCGGACCAATGGAGAATGCTACGGGATTAATATCAGGTTGCATTGAACTTTTTACCCGGGTCCCATCGATATGGTTCGATAAAACTCGCAAATAGAGAACGCTGTGTCATAAGAGGCATTTATGGCAAAATTGTATGTACAAAACAACACAAGCAACTTCACACATGAGAAGATGCGCGGTCACACTGACCATTCTACTTGTAGCAACCGCTTGTAGTGGTGGAAGCTCTGACAGCGGAGGCAGTTCGCTACAAGGGCCTACCACGCATGCCGGACGATGGACACTCACAGCGCTTATAACGGCGATTGTCGCTGGAACTACCTTCAATATTGAAACTACAAGTCTGGTTAATATCCAAAGCAATGGCGCGGTTGGTATCTTATCGACAAATACCGATTGTGCACTATCGATTTTTGTCAACGGCAATATTATGACCTATCAAGAGGAATGTGTGTTTCCTGGCGCAACCGGCGGGGACGGCGAAAATGGACAAGGTTCTGATAGAGCACCGTGTACACTTGAGATGGAAGCGATCGCCCGTATTGTCTCAAACACATCAGGTAGCGGCACATTTGGTCCCGAAAGTCTGGTGTGTAGCGGAACCGCTGCCTCATACTCCGGAACTCTAGTTGCGGTCAGGGAAGGCACGTTGTGAAAAACCGCTAGGTCGCTCACCTTGACAGAGGCCCGCTCCGAGCCGGTCCAATCGCGGTGCGGAGGGCCCCGCCCTCAGCCAAGTCTCTAAACTCGCAGTAGCGGTACATGAATGTACCGTTAACGGAGCTAAGGATATAAAGATTTTAAGATAGTCAGAACTATTCTTCAAAAGGCAGTCTTAGGTTTTAATATTTCCTTTTTACTTTTAGCTTTAAACTTTATTGGCGTACTTTGCGCCTTTGCGAGAGATAGTATAGCTTTTACAGATGGACACCAACCCACCGACCGAACACGAATACACCAACAGTCTCATTCATGAGACCAGTCCGTACCTCCTGCAACATGCCCATAACCCCGTTGACTGGCATGCTTGGAACTCGGAGGCCTTGGAACTGGCTCGGCGACAAGATAAACCTATTCTGCTTTCCATAGGTTATTCGGCGTGCCACTGGTGTCACGTCATGGAGCACGAGTCGTTCGAGGATAAGGAAATAGCGGGTTACATGAACCAGCACTTCGTTTGTGTGAAGGTAGATCGTGAAGAAAGGCCCGACCTCGACAAAATATACCAAATGGCGCATCAAATGCTGACACAAAGGCCGGGGGGCTGGCCGCTCAACGTCGCTATCACGGCAGACACACACGCGCCGTTTTTCGCGGGCACTTACTTTCCCAGAACACCTCGCTATGGCATGCCGTCATTCCAGGAAGTACTGGAGCGGATCGTAGAGTACTACCGAACGAACCGAAATGAATTGGAAGAACACACCACTGCTATAACCAGCGCCTTTCGTCAAACTGAACCGACACGAGATTCAGACATCAATCCCGACGTACTGGATACTGCGGTAAAGGAATTAATTGAAAATTATGACCCTGTATATGGCGGGTTTGGTAACGCACCTAAGTTTCCATATCCGACCGGTATCGAGCTGTGCATGCAGGCTGGAGCGAGCAACCGTGCAGAAAAGCTACCCAATCCGAGGGCACTCCATATAGCGCAGCATACGCTCAAAGCGATGGCAGAAGGGGGATTATTCGACCAGTTAGGGGGTGGGTTCTATCGCTATTCGGTAGACGCCGAATGGTCCATCCCACATTTTGAAAAAATGCTCTATGACAATGCTCAACTACTTTCGCTTTACGTAGACGCATGGCAGGCAGGTGGCGACGAGTTGTACAGGGATATTGCGTTGTCTACGGGACATTGGGTAATCAGGGAGATGCAGTCTTCATCGGGGGGTTACTATTCGACACTAGACGCTGATTCTGAAGGCGAGGAAGGGAAGTTCTATGTGTGGACGCTGGATCAACTCAGAGAATTACTGTCTGAACAAGAATACGCCATAGCGGAAGTTCGCTTTGGACTGCGTGGACAACCTAATTTCGAGGGTAAATGGCATTTGAACGTTAAAGCCCCGGTACACACCGTGGCAAAACGTTGTGGTGTAGACCCTCTCATTGCTAACGAAGTATTAGAGAGCGCCAAACAAAAGCTTTTTGATGCCAGGGCGACAAGGCCGCGGCCTGGACGCGATGAAAAAATACTAACATCCTGGAACGCTTTGATGATTAAAGGCATGGCACGAGCGGGCTACTCGATGGAACAAACCGCTTTTGTCGAATCTGCGCAGAGAGCCTTGGCATATATCAAACAAGACCTATGGCAGCAAAATCGCTTACTCGCTACTGCCAAAAACGGCAAAGCCCGGCTGAATGCCTATTTGGACGACTATGTATTTTTAATCGATGCCATACTTGAGCTGAACCAGGCGCGCTGGCGTACCAATGAAATGGAGTTTGCCATCGAACTGGCCGATACTGTACTGGCGCACTTCGAGGACGTCCGGCACGGAGGTTACTTCTTTACCTCCGATGACCATGAAAAACTACTGCACCGCTCTAAGCCGGCCAGCGACGACGCTACACCCTCCGGCAATGGAATTGCGGCCAGGGTTTTAGCCCGATTGGGCCATTTACTGGGCGATACCCGATATTTAGAAACCGCTGAACGGACGCTTCGCCTTCTTTCTTCAACCGTCATGCGTTACCCTTCCGCTCATGGAGCGTTAGTAGTAGCCATGGAAGAGTTTCTTCACCCACCGGACCTGATCATTATCCGTGGGCACCTCGAACGAGCATCAAAGTGGCTAACGTCGATTAAAGGCGGATATCTTCCGCACACGATGATATTTTGCCTCGCGCCCGAGGAAAAGAATTTGCCCGGTATATTGAACAACTATAAAAGTGAACAGGAGGTCACCGCGTACATATGCAGTGGTACTTCATGTTCTCCCCCCATTAACGATATCGATCAATTCATAGATACTTTCAGAGAGAGAAAAAGTAATGCATAACAGAATTCTCACCCTAGCTTTCGGCATCATGATGTTTTGGTTTATCCCCGGCCAAGCAGCCACTACTATCAACTTTATGCTGAAACAGGTTGACCATGCCGAGGACGTCGCCCAGGCGGCATATATTGATAACGGCAAGCTCCTGATCAAGGCCGCCGGAGGTGATCCGAACTTCGATTTATTGTTTCAGCAAGCCAACGAGACGATGACCATAATCGATCATTCGGAAAAAACTACACTCGACGTCGACGCTGTCAAAGTGGAAACCTTGGCCAATCAAGCCGAAGGGATGATGGATGTGATAAGACAACAGGTGGCGTCACAAATGGAGAATCTATCGGAAGAGCAGCAGCAACAGGTACAGCAAATGATCGAAAACATGGGCGTTGGGCAGCTAATGAAAGAACCGGCACCGCCTGTACAACCAAAAACCTTTAAAGATGTCGGTATGCAAAAGATCAACGGCTACTCGTGTCAGAAGATGGAGGTCTATCAGGGAAACGATAAGGTCTCTGAGATCTGTACCGCTCAACCAGCCGATATGGGCATACCGGCAGAGGACTATGCGGTCATTCAAGCCATGCAGGCGATGTCGCAGAAGCTAAGAGATAAGACCGCCAAAATCTCAGCACAAATGGGCCAAAACGTACCGCAGTTTGGGGATACCGATGCACCGGGCGTACCCGTTCAAATGACGGACAAAGCCGGTAATTCCATGACCATCACTCAAGTACAAAATGGAATCGGGGATGTGAACCTTAACAAACCAGTGGGTTATACACCGAAACAAATGCCGAGCTTGCCGCAACTGACGCAATAGAGTTAACCCGCAAATTGCGCCAAGGCGGTCGTTGTGCTGAGATACCAATAACGCCAGAAGCGTATGAGAGCATAAAGCGAGGCAATCCAGTAACTTAGTTAAAAGTATAAAGTTGAAAGTAAAAAGTGAAACATAGTGACATAAAGAAAAATAGGTCCTTTAAACTTTCACCTTTCATCTTTTGAATATCTAGATTGCCGCGTCCCCCGGATCGAGTCCGGGGTCCTCGCAATGACCTGCACTTTTTTCAGATCAAGGCCAACAAGTCAATGGATCCTTGGGTGTGTACGGTTTGGTCCGCCCCTTGCTGGTCTGGGACCTGTCCTGCGCCACCATCCGGCAGCCTGATGCAATATACGGATTAGTCAGTTTACGATCACACCGACCCCG
>JASJAT010000157.1 GCA_030066885.1 Arenicellales bacterium
CCCTCGGCCGACCGGCAACAGACTTCAGCGAATACCTGCGCAAGGTCATGGCCACCGGCGCCTGGGATCGCAGCGGCCTGTTGCAGCAAGCTTGAATCCATTCTTAACCATCATTCACTTTACAGGCGAACTCAAATGAAGACGAAATTGGCAAAAACCCAAAAAGCACTCTTGCTCGTGTCGGGGTCACTGTTGATCCTGGTCGGCACATTTATCCTCGCATCACCGGTCGATTTTTACGCATCGAACAATATTGAACTCGATGCAAACGTGAGCCTGCTCAACGAGCTCAAGGCACCGGCCGGGCTCCTGCTGGCGGCGGGCGTCTTCATGATCGGGGCGATCTTTGTGCGTAGCCAGGCCGACACGGCCCTGTGGTTGGCGGCCCTGATCTACCTGTCTTACGCGGTCTCGCGTTTTGTGAGCATGGCATTCGACGGCGTACCCAACGCGGGCCTGGTGCAGGCGGCCGCGCTTGAAGGCATCGTTGGCCTGGCGTGTCTGGTGGTATTGACGATCCGTCGGATGCCGGTGGGGAGGGTGGCATGATGTTCGATTCTATAATCGCACTTTCACTCATCATCGCGGCGATCAGCGCCGGCCTCATGGCCGGCGTCTACTTCGCTTTCTCCGGGTTCATCATGCGTTCCCTCGATCAACTGGGCGCGGCACCAGCGGCAGATGCGATGAATGCCATCAACGAAGTCATCTTGCGTTCGTGGTTCATGGCCCTGTTTTTCGGTTCAACCCTGCTTTACGTCGTCCTAGCCGCGGTGGCGGTGTTTAACACTAATCTGGCCGGACGTTGGTTATTGTTCGCTGCCGGGTTGATTTACGTACTCGGTATGTTTGTCTGCACGGCCTTGTTCAACGTGCCACTCAACAACCGTCTGGCGGAAGCGGGTAGCGACGACAACGCCAAAGCCGAGGCCTGGACGTACTACTTCAAGCACTGGACGCTATGGAACCACCTTCGCAGCGTCTGCTCGCTGTCGGCCGTGGCCCTTAGCATCCACTATCTCGTGAGTTACACATGAGACCACCGTTGATACGAGTGTACGAAGCAATCTCCCACTTCAGGTCCCACCTGAGAGGTTGCTTCTACCCATCCTCTTGGTTCGCCGTTTTGCGATCCGCGAACGACTTAAACGAGCAATCTATAGCCGTACAAGAGATGGAGGCTTCAGTCCGGATTGGGTCGGTCCCAGTCATTCAAGCAGTTACGCTACAGATGTATCTCAACACACTCGTGTCTGTCATTTTTTAAGATATATTTTTCCCTCTTCCGCGAAGATCGAGACACAAGAATGGCAAGGATGGTGGTTATATATACACACAAGTTGTATACGATTTGAGAAAGTCGGTGGTGGTATCTTTTTTGGCCGACGGTACACTCATTTATCTCTGAGCGCGAATGCTATTATTGTGTCTGCAACTGCTTTCTGGATCGCATCTTGCAGCGGTACTGTGCTTCCTTTCTCCATAATGCGGTGAATATCAGATTCGTCTTTTTGGATGGTCGCAATTGCGCCACGCAAAAGTTTTCTTATTTGCTTCTGAATATCTTCGCGAAGTTCATCCCAGTTTTGCTTAGCGAGACTTATGTCGAGGCCCTGAAATGGCGCTCGTGAACTGTTTTTGTTCTGGAGTCGTATCAAAGCATGCGACACTAAGCGTTCGCGGGTTGATGTCGATGCGCAATTCCATATGATACCCTCGAGTTTAGGCTTTTTTTTCACGTCAGACTCCTACCATAGAATTTAGAGAGGGATATAGTACCGTACCGAATGCTTAGTACATAAAACTAGGCTTATCGTGACAGCTCCCTCGCTGCGTAGGTGATAACTACGCCGTGGGTTAGTACTGACTTCCGCTATGGGTTGCGGAAATAGCTGCTGCCCGGTGTTGGGTGATAAGCTGCCACCTATTTTTCAAACGAAGAATTCAGTTAAAGCATGGTGCGATTGACCATGACGCAAACTTCATCCCGCATTACTATCGACACGCCGATCCGGTTTCGTGATTTTTTGCCTGAACAGTCCGAAGTCGTCATCATAGGCGCAGGTGTCATTGGGATTTTCACCGCGCTTTACCTTGCCCGCATGGGAAAATGTGTTTTCGTTTGCGAGAAAGGGCGGGTGGCAGGTGAACAATCGTCTCGTAACTGGGGCTGGATTCGCACGCATGGTCGTGACGAAGCGGAAGTGCCCATTGCCTCCGAGGCGGGGCGGCTGTGGCGGGAGGTTGACACCGAAACCAACGGCGCCTGCGGTGTGAAGCAGATCGGAACCGTCTATCTCGCCAGCAGCGATTCAGAGATGGAAGAGCTGGTGAAATGGCTTCCAATTGCAGAAAACTATGGGCTGGATACCCGGGCTCTGTCGGCCAGTGAAGTTCAGGACCTCTTTGCCGGTGGTTCCACACACCGTTGGGTTGGCGGTACTTGCACGATGAGTGATTACCGTGGCGAGCCCTGGACAGCAGTACCCGCGGTCGCCGAACTGGCGCGCGCCGTAGGTGCGGGCATTCGGGAAAACTGTGCGGTAAGAGTTCTGGACATTGCCGCAGGGCGAATTCAGGGCGTCATCACCGAGGAGGGCCGGATTAAGTGCGAACAGGTTGTTCTTGCAGGCGGTGCGTGGTCATCCCTGTTTGCGCATTGCCATGGCATTCAACTACCCCAGCTCTCGATCCGCGCCACGGTAGCGCAAACGGCACCCGCGCCCGAGGTTTCTCAGTTCAATTGCTGCGACGAAGAGTTAGCTTGGAGAAGGCGAGCTGATGGCGGCTATACCCTTGCTCGCACAGGTCACCACGGGTTTTTCCTCGGTCCAGATGCGTTCCGCCATTTCTGGAAATACATGCCCGTTGTGCGCCGGGAGTGGCGAAAGACAAACCCCAGACTCGCTTCACCTCACGGATATCCCGACGGTTGGCGGACGCCGCGTAAATGGGAGCCCGATGAACAGTCACCGCTCGAGGATACGAGAGTATTGGAACCGATGGCTGACCGATCCTATGTTACGCAAATGGGGAACTTGTTCGCCGAACGCTTCCAGTCGATCGGGCGGCCAAATATTCTGGATTCGTGGGCAGGTATGATTGACACCATGCCAGACGTTGTGCCGGTGATCGACCGGGTTCCTACCGTCGAAGGAATGATCATCGCGACTGGCATGAGCGGACATGGCTTTGGTATCGGCCCTGGATTTGGTCGCGTTATTGCAGACATCGTTGCTGGTTATTCTCTCGACCACGATATGACCCGGTTCCGACTGAGCCGATTTACCGACGGCAGCAAACTGGTTGTTGGTAGCTCGTATTAGAACCCGCAAAGCCTTCGAAAAAAGAGCTTTAGTCCAAGCATATATTTGGCAGGCCCTTCTCTAATATAAGGAAATAGCTAACGACTGCTTTCAGCTGGGGAGCGGACATCTGAGACTCGGTTGTCAGTCAGAACCGAGTCAATTCTATCGACCATTCATCATCCAGTTAACTAACAAATGCTCTTGCACTAGTAAAATACGTAACAATTCCTCACCAATGGAGACGAAGACGAGTGGAATCATGGAAATACTTTGAAGATTTCGAAGACGGATTCGTCTTTCATTTTGAAGTGCCTGCGCTAACAAAAGAGGAAATCATCAGTTTTGCTCGCAACTATGATCCCCAACGATTTCATGTGGACGCGGTCGAGGCCGAAAAGACTCATTTTGGAGGCCTGGTTGCGTCCGGCTTCCAAACACAATTACTTTGCTTTCAACCTTTCTGTAGGCAGGTGCTAAACAGCAGTTTCGCTGTCGGCGCTCCTGGGATTGACGAACTGAAGTGGCTGCGCCCGTGGTACCCCGGTGAAAAACTTAAGGGAAGTGTCCAACTGGTCAAGAAGCGCAAATCAACCTCGCGGAATGACCGTGGCTATCTTGAGTTTCTACTCCAGGCTGGAGTAGACAAGTCGCCTGTGTTTTCGATGCTCTGGACTGTGATTATCATGACTCGCGAAGGAATTGATCCTTCAGGGGACTGAATCTGAGCGCTTGTGATTGAGAAGGCCCTAGGATGACTTGCCAATACTGCGTACTTAACGGATAAGCGTTGGCTCAGGTATTCGCGTTGAACGTTCTTTTTAGGAGGTAAACCGTCATGTCTATGGCACAGGTTATCCATGAGCAAGGTCCGCCAGAAGTAATGCGATGGCAGGAGTGGCTCGTTCCCGATCCAGATTCAGGAGAAGTGTGCATTCGCCATACCGCTGTGGGTGTCAATTTTGCAGATACGTACCACCGTGCCGGAATTTCGCATCCGTGGACCGTCCCACCGCGTCCTTGTGTGATTGGTTTTGAGGCAGTGGGACGAGTCGAAGGCGTGGGCTCACAAGTCTCTGATTTTAAGGTAGGAGATCGAGTGGCATACGGACTCCCTCCACTCGGTGCGTATTCAGAGGTGCGTAATTATCCGGCGGACAACCTGCTTCATGTTCCCGATCATTTAGATGATAAACAGGTAGCTGCACTACTCATGAAAGGTATGACCGCGCAGTATTTGTTGCACCGGACCTACAAGGTTCAGCCTGGCGATACGATCGTCGTACACGCTGCGGCTGGGGGGATGGGATTGATACTATGTAAGTGGGCCAAAGCATTGGGGGCGCAGATAGTTGGGACGGTGAGTACCGACGAGAAGGCCGACGTTGCGCACGCGGCCGGATGTGATTTTCCGGTGGTGCGCTCAAAAGAGGATTTTGTCTCGAAAGTGCGTGAGGTCACTGACGGCGAAGGTGCAGCCGTAGTCTATGAAGCCATTGGCAAAGATACGCTCCAACAGTCCCTCGATTGTCTTCGGCCAATGGGAGTATGCGCAGCATATGGACATGTTTCTGGCCCACCCGATCCAGTTGATATTATTCAGGATCTGGGAGCACGGGGTTCACTGTTTATCACGCGTCCCGCGATCATGCACTATCTCGCCAAACGATCGGACCTGGAATGGGCCGCGCGGGATCTTTTCCAGGCCATCGCTGATGGCATTCTGGAAGCGAACATAAACTACGAGTATAAACTCGAAGATGCCGTCCAAGCGCATAGAGCAATCGAAAGTGGTACTACACATGGAGCGACAGTGTTAATTCCTTGATTCTATCCATGAGTCTCATCGAACGCATTTATCCCGACCCAATCCCGGAAATCCATCCCCTACCCGAGTACCTCGTTACGGATCAACGCGCTGAATGGTACGCGGAAACCAAGGAGGCTCTACAAGTTCCATGGATGGGAGTGGTTATGATGGCCTATTCGCACTATCCGAGATTTTTCTCAGAACTATGGCGAGGTTTAAAACCATTGTGCGAAAGTCGCCAGTTTGTTGAGGCGTGTCATGAGCTTAGGAAGACGGTAGAACGGCTGACAGTTGACCTGAATCCAAGAAGTTTGATCACTGAGTTGGGGCAAATGGGATATGGAAATCGCGAGATCAACAACATACGCGATCTGAATACCATCTTCTCACATGGTAATCAGCCTTACGTCGTGATTTCAGCAATTACACGACATTTACTGGAAATAGGCGATATGAACGCCGACGTCCGCGCCGAAGCATTTGAGGGTCGGCACGCGCCTGATTTACACGTGCCCTTCGTTCTAATGGAAGAACATCACGTAGACCGACAGACGAAGGAAGTCTACCTGGACATCAAGTCCAAGCTACAGCTGCCGTTCGTCAACACCGATTACCGCGCATTTGCGAGATGGCCTAGTTATTTCGCCCTAGCCTGGAAGGATCTAAGCTCCTGTTTGGAAACGTCAGCGTATGAGTCAATCTGTCAAACATGCCACAACCAGATTGCCAATTTGGCAGCTCAGGATTTGCCGAATCCAGGTGAACTATCTTCGGAGGCACTTCGCTACGCTGCAAACGCCGATGGCGATCTCGGTGAAGTAATTCAGGTGTGTCGATTATTCAATTGGCTACTACCTGGATTGATCACTAACGTCGCGCTTCTTAGACACCAACTGGATGCTGTGTGACGATAGGGAAGGAATTGTTCGAAGTTACTTACTATACCTGCTTGGCCACCAAAGGCTGTTTAGGGCAGATCGCCGACCTATCATGGTTAGGTCGCGACAGGCAGCTTTACCCAACTTGGTCATGCAAAGACCTCACTATACCGACCTGTGTTTGCGCTCCTTCGCCATGGCAGGAGGCAGAAAAGAGCCATCTGCTTTATACTACTTGGATCCCTTCAACGGTTCACAGGACGAGACACTCGAATACGCGGGGGTGCTGCTATGAGATTGATTGGGAACTATCTGTCGCCGTTCACGCGACGCGTCGCCATTAGCCTGACTGCCCTCGACATACCATTTGAGCTCGAGGAGCTAACGCCGTTCAAGAAACCAGAACCGGTCCGGGAGTACAATCCGGTGGTCCGGATTCCGACGCTGGTTTTCGACGACGGCGACGCCTTATTCGAAAGTCATGTAATCCTGGACGCTATTGATCAGTTGGTCGGCCCCGATCGGGCCCTTACACCGGCTAGCGGCCCAAGCCGCCGTCGGGTCATGAAAATCGCTGCTGTCGCAACCGCAAGCATGGAGAAGGCTCAGTGGGCGTTTTACGAGGTCCGTTTCCACCCAGCCGAGAAGGTGTATCAGTGGTGGATTGACCACAACGAATCGCAGACGATTGGCGGCCTGAAATACCTCGATCAACTCGCCAAACCGGTCCGTGACGAAGGCTGGATTGCCGGAACCGAAAGGATGAGCCAGGCCGATATCTCGGCCGCTGTCGCCTACTCCTTCGTCAAGGCCGTTCGCCCCGAGTTGAGCATATCGAAGAGTGCTTCGTATCTGGCAGAGTTTGCGCGACGTTGCGAGGCCATGGACGTCTTCCGAGCCGCACCTGTGCCCCCCAGTCTTCCGTCATGAGTATGATTATCCTCTAGCAGCTATTTCCGGAGTCGGAAACCGGACGAGCAGGCTATTGTGGTATTGCGTCCGGCTTGTGCCGAACGAACGGCGAGTAAACGGGAGCATCCGGGACCAACCTTTTCGTTTCATCGAAGTCGTGGTCACGGTTGTACTGAATCAGCGGTCTTGAAGAGAGTGCCTCTAGCGCGGCCGCCCAGCGATTGGAGTAGGCATTCAGCGTGCTCAACCCGTTTTCGTGGCCTTCTATGAAGGCGACACCGCCGACACCATGAAAAATCTCGGGTTCGAAAACGTCAAAGCCTAAGTATCTGAACGAGAAGAGTATCGGCCATAGATGAAGACGCGTGTCTCCTTCTCTGCCGTTATGAGAGCAGGCTTCTTCACTCGCACCAGTGGTTACACACGCGATCATTTTCTTTCCAGAGCAAATTCCTGTGTCATAACGCATGACGCTTCGATACATGCGGCCGTACACGAAAACCCGGTCAATCCAGCCTTTGAGGATTGCGGGCATCCCGAACCACCAGAGCGGGAAATGAACGACTAACAAATCGCAGTCTAGCAAGCGTTGTATTTCCGAACTTACGTCCGGGGGCGTCGATTCATTTTCCGCGTTGAAACGCTGTTCGGTCTGAGTATGAAACACATCCGCATCTTTGCGAGACCTGTAGTGATGCGGCCCCTCACGTGGATCGAAATCCATGGCGTAGAGATCAGACAGCGTGTGTTGCCATCCGGCGACACCGAGTACTCGCTGTGAGGTGTCCGACAAGTGTCCGTTGAAAGACTTTGCCTCTGGGTGAGCTAGAACGATGTGGGCCTTCATTCGGATGATCCTCGTTACGCCATGTCTTCAGGATATTTCGTACTTGCCATACCAGAGCACGGTTGTCAAAGATCTCTATTGGCCGCTCGGAGGCAGTCGATTTGAGTGTAGTGAATTAAAAATAACTTTACAGCAATCAGGCAGCAGGTATGCTCACTATCGACCCGAAGTGGAAGTCTCAGGTAAACAGTTATTCCAACAATACTTTTCTGAGTTGCTGGCGACCATCTGTTGTCTTGTATCCACCCAGGTCACGAAAGTTAGGTTGACCATCGAGTTCGATATGTCTACCGTTGTCAGCTGCGCTGCAATTGACCATGCGCCAACTAACAAACCTAGTGTAGTAAGGATTTTGGTTGCCCGCCTTGCCGACTTTCTCCCGCTCAGCCACCCTGCCTCAACAGGCCCTCCAACACAGCGCCATCCCGGCCGTAGACGTCCGGTAGATAGCGGCGTGCGCCATCGACCTCGGCGGTGAAATAGAGGACGTGGATTGGCACTGCCCGTTTCAGGTTGACCTGCAATTCCTTGCCGTCGGCGATGACCTCCTGGAAACGCTCGGCATCCCATCCGGGCGTGTCCTGGAACAGCCAGGCCGCGAGTTCCAACGGATCTTGCACACGGATGCAGCCGGACGAGAACATGGGCTGGTGCTGGGAGAACAACCCGCGGTTCGGCGTATCGTGAAGGTAGACGTCGTGCTTGTTCGGGAACATAAACTTGATGCGGCCCAACGCGTTGTGCGGACCCGGCGCTTGGCGAATGCGATAGGGGAAGTTGTCCTCGGACAGGGCCGCCCAGTCGATCGACGCCGCCGGCACCACCCGGCTCCCGACCAGGATCTGGTAGCCGAGCCGATCTGCGGATGCCGGGTCCTGTTGGAACAGCGGCAGCTTGTCCTTGCGCGCGATGGACTCCGGCGTCTCCCACCAAGGATTGAGCACGACATGGCTGATATAGCTCGTGAACACGGGCGTTTTCCTGTATGGCCGCCCAATGATCACAGAGTGCGTCCGT
Organism: Arenicellales bacterium; assembly: GCA_030066885.1. Taxonomy (GTDB): domain Bacteria; phylum Pseudomonadota; class Gammaproteobacteria; order Arenicellales; family JAANXG01; genus JAHEKE01. The sequence continues at coordinate 8,770 of JASJAT010000157.1, forward strand.
TCGAGCCTGCCCCGGTAGTAGGTGGATACGCTGAAATCGGCCAGGTTGACGCGAACGTGCCGCGGACCGAGATCGTCGGGCAGCCAGCGCCAGCGTTCCATATTGACTATGACCTGTTCTATCTTGCTCTGGACGTCTTGCCTAAGGCCGCCCAGCGTGGCTGGCCCGACCATGCCATCGACGGCCAGCCCTGATTTCATTTGGAACGTCTCCACCGCATCCTCGGTGATTTCGTCAAACACACCGTTCTGCGCGGCCACGGGCAGCACGCCAAGCTGTGCTAGCCTAGCCTGCAGCTGTTCGACCCGCTCGCCCGCCGCACCGTTCGCCAGCAGCGGACCGTCGGATACCACGATCGGCGACTCCTCGGGTCGGGCCCGCAGTAGAGCCAGCTCCGCCTTTAGTGCCCTGTACTCGGGGTGCCGAGGCGCTAGTGCGTCGAGACTGCCTGCCACAGATCCGTCAGAGAGCGCCGTGGTCAGGTGCGCCGCCAAATCCTGCTTGCGTCCGCGCGCCGTCCAGTCCGGCTCATAGGTCGCAGGGTCCAGCTTGCCATGCACCAGGTGCGCGGCAGCGCTGAACCAAGCCGTGGTTGCCAGGTACTCGCGCACATCGCGGTTCCCGCGGTTTTCCAGCAGCGCCTGCAGGTGGTAGTGGTCCGGGACCAGACCGTGGTCGGCCAGCTCCTGGATGGCTGCGACCAGGTCATCGTACAACGCATCGTCGGACCAGGCGGGCGCATGACCCCGCGCGGCATAGAACTCGGACACCGCTTCTGTTTGTTGGTGGTCAGCGCCTACCACAGTTGCAACGAGCGGCAGCACCATGGCCAGCCCGCATGCTGCGCGAAGAAACCAGCCAACGAGGAGACGGGTCACTGACACAGCGGACATGTGCACGCTACCTACTGTGGGCGGAGCACCGACGGGCCACCCGCAAATGCCACTGGTTGTGGCTGGCAATCCAAACAGTACCCGTATCGGGCAGTTCCTTTACCGCCACAATCGACGCAACATCGCCAAACGTTGACGTCTTGGTCACAACTGCAATTCGGGATTCTGATGCACGGGTAGGAAGAATAACCTACCTGATCCGCAAGAGAGAAGGCCTGCGTACAAATCAATAGTCTTGGTTACGGCCGTCCGTGTCCAACCGGTCAATTCAGAGATTCTCGCTCTTGACCAAACGAAGATTGATCCGGCAGCTTTGTAGTAGTCTGAAGCGGTCATCGATTCTAATCTTGATGCGACGCAGCAGCTATATCCAGAGTCGACCAAAGCAGACGTTGACTGGGCAGGAAAATGGGTGTGGTATCGTTGAATTTAGTCAGATGGTAGGATTTGCATAAATCCGGAATCACCGGATGAAAGCCAACGGAAGGGGGTGCATCATGCAAACAGTAGTGCGCAGGGCTGCGTTAGCAACGCTTCTATTTCTAGCGATAAACGGATCTCACGTCGGGCAAGGCCTGAACTCTGCGGAGGCTGCGGGCAAAGACAGTCCAGTAACCCGGGTAAAGACTGATCTTTGTGAGTCCGATCAGACTTTCACCGTTGTCATACACGGTGGGTCCGTGTTCTGGCGCGGCAACCATGCGTTGAAGCTTCCCGTCATGAAGCAAACACTCACCGATGCGCAGTCGGCCCTATCTTCGGGCGCGCGGGCCATCGACGTTGTCGAAGCGGTCATTGCGGATATGGAAAACTCAGGTCTTTTTAATGCCGGGAAAGGTGCCATTGCCAACCAGGCCGGGGTGATCGAGCTCGATGCCTCGATCATGGACGGGCGCGAACTAAAGGCGGGCGCCGTGGCCGCAGTCAAGGCCGTGCGTAACCCGATCATTGCAGCCAGGCTGGTAATGGACAGATCCGAATACGTCATGATGGTGGGACCGAATGCGGGACGTTTCATCAAGCAGAATGGCGGCGCAATCGCGGATGTTTCCTACTATCTTCACGGCGGACAAAACTTCAGCGGCGTGCCTTTACCGGATGATATGTCGATTCTAGCTGCCGATGACAGCATCAGCCCTGAGCGAACAGGTTATCTGGGTATCTGGGCAGGTGTCATCCAGGGTGATTTCAATCACATTCTCGTTGTCGAAAAGACCGAGGGTGACAAGGCGCAGGTTATCTATGCCCAGGGGCCTCATCCGGTTTGGGGTGAGGGCTTTTATCGGCGTCTCCCCGGCGTGTTCGTGGATGGAGCATTGCAGGTAATGGAACCGGCTGAATTCGGCGGTTACAAGTTGACATATAGACTGAATCCGGACGATACACTTTTATTGAAAGCAACTCACCCGGATTTACCGGACGGGCAAGGGATGATGAAGCGCCTACCATCCAGACCTGACACCAACAACAGCGGCACTGTTGGTGCAGTCGTGCGAGATCGTTGCGGAGACCTGGCAGCAGGAACATCCACCGGCGGATTCGATTCCAAGATCCCGGGCCGGGTCGGTGATTCACCCATCATCGGCGCGGGCACCTATGCAGACAACGAAACGGCAGCAATCTCCGCGACCGGTCACGGTGAGTTTTTCATGCGTCACGTGGTGGCCTACGACATCACCGCCGCGATGAAATACAAAGGCCTTTCGCTGGAGCAGGCAGCGACAAATCTGATCAAGAAGGAATTACTGATCAGGGGCTTACGT
>JASJAT010000158.1 GCA_030066885.1 Arenicellales bacterium
TTTACTGTAATCGGATAGTAGGTCCCTCCCTTTACTGTGGCATCGTTGGCCACGATCATGCATTCCTGGCCTTGCACTTTGCCCACGCCGGTAATGATACTCCCTGCCGGTACCGGATCCTCGTACAACTGATAACCAGCAAACTGGGACAACTCGAGAAACGGTGAATCCGGATCGAGCAGTCCACGCACGCGCTCACGTGGCAGCATTTTGCCGCGCTTTACATGTTTTTCGCGGGCTGACTCTTCCCCGCCCTGTTCGATCATGGTCAGTTTGCTGCGCAGATCCTCGACCAATTTTTCCATGGCGAGCACGTTGTCCGTAAATTCCTTGGCTTCCGTCCTTGCTGCGCTGTTGATCCGTGGCATGACTTGGTCTCTTATGCTTAGTTCATTCTCTCGATAGCCATGGCGGTTGCTTCGCCACCACCGATACAAAGAGAGGCAACGCCCAGCCTGAGGTCGTACTTTTGCAAAGCATTTAGCAAGGTCACTATGATTCGTGCACCGGATGCCCCGATTGGATGACCTAGCGCACATGCACCACCGTGCACGTTGACTTTGTCAGCGGGCAGTCCGAGTTCCTTCATGGCTGCCATTGTGACCACCGCGAAAGCCTCGTTGATCTCAAACAAATCGATTTGGGCGGCATTCATTTCAAGCGAGTCTAAGAGCTTGTTCACGGCGTAGACCGGCGCAGTAGTGAACCAGCCCGGTTCCTGCGCATGGGTAGAATGCCCCAGGATCCTGGCCAACGGACGTACCCCTTTTCGATCGAGTGCTGATGCAGACATCAACGCCAGCGCCGCTGCGCCATCTGAAATCGAGCTGGAATTAGCCGCAGTTACGGTCCCATCTTTACGAAAGGCGGGTTTTAGATTTGGTATTTTTTCTATATTCGCTTTATGCGGTTGCTCATCGTTTTCTACCACGTTTTCACCACGCCGGGTTTTCACCGTGACCGGTGTGATTTCCTTGGTGAACGTGCCGTCGTCAATAGCCTGCTTAGCGCGTGTCAACGACCGTATGGCAAACTCATCTTGCTGTTCACGAGTAAACTCATACTTGTCGGCACAGTCTTCGGCATACGTGCCCATCAGTCGACCTTTGTCATAAGCATCCTCTAATCCGTCGTAGAACATGTGATCCAGCACTTCACCATGACCCATACGGAGTCCCGCTCGAGACTTGGGTAGCAAATACGGTGCGTTGGTCATGGATTCCATCCCGCCACTGACCATTGTGTCGTTGGTTCCGGCCTTGATTAAATCATGTGCCAACATGGTTGCTTTCATGCCGGAGCCACACATCTTGTTGATGGTTGTACAACCGACGTGCAAGGGCAGATCAGCGCCCAGCGCAGCTTGTCGCGCAGGTGCTTGACCTTGACCGGCTGGTAATACGCATCCCATGATGACCTCTTGGGGGTCATCTACATTGAGGCCCGCATCCTGCAACGCCCCACCGATGGCAATAGAGCCCAAATCGGGCGCACTCACTGCTGTCAAGTCTCCTTGGAAACCACCCATCGGAGTCCTCGATGCACCAACGATAAAGATGTCTTCTGTTTTCATAGTCATAACCTAGTAGTAAAAAGTAAAAAGTTTAAAGTGCAAAGAAAATAAAGAATGGAGTCAATGTAGTGTCTTTACACTTCCCTTTTACTCACCCTTTCACCTTTAAACTTTAAACTTTAATCTTTCACTCTTTCTATTGTGTCTGTTGAAACAACTCCCTACCTATCAGCATCCTTCTGATCTCGCTTGTCCCTGCCCCGATCTCGTACAGCTTGGCGTCACGTAATAACCGACCGGTGGGATAGTCATTGATGTATCCGTTGCCACCCAGCGCTTGAATGGATTCAAGTGCCAACCACGTCGCTTTTTCGGCAGAGTACAATATGGCACCCGCCGCGTCCTTACGCGTGGTTTCACCACGATCGCAGGCAGCGGCCACCGCGTATACATACGCTCTACTCGCGTTCATTGTGGTATACATGTCGGCCAACTTCCCTTGCATGAGTTGAAACTCACCGATCGGCTGGTCGAATTGTTTGCGGTCGTGCACATAAGGCAATACCACGTCCATACAGTTCTGCATGATGCCGATAGGTCCACCAGCTAACACAACGCGCTCGTAGTCCAATCCACTCATCAGAACTTGAACACCTCGATTCTCCCCCCCCATGACGTTGTCGGCGGGGACCTCACAATTGTCAAACACTAGCTCGCATGTGTTGGATCCGCGCATGCCGAATTTATCGAGCTTCTGAGCTGTGGAAAAACCTTTGAAACCCTTCTCAACGATGAAAGCGGTAATACCGTGTGATCCCGCTTCCGGATCAGTTTTGGCGTATACCACAAGCGTGTCGGCATCAGGACCGTTTGTGATCCACATCTTGTTTCCATTCAAAATATATACGTCGCCTTTTTTTTCTGCTCTGAGTCGCATACTGACTACGTCGGACCCGGCACCGGTTTCGCTCATCGCCAGAGCGCCTACGTGTTCACCGCTGATGAGCTTTGGCAGGTACTTTTGCTTCTGTTCCTCGCTCCCGTTCCGTCGAATCTGGTTTACACAAAGATTGGAATGGGCACCGTATGAAAGACCGATCGATGCAGAGGCGCGGCTGATCTCTTCCATGGCGACGACGTGCTCGAGATATCCCATGCCAGCACCGCCGTACTCTTCCTCTACAGTAATCCCGAGCACACCCAGTTCACCCATCTTGGGCCAGAGGTCCGTGGGAAATTCGTTTGAGAGATCGATGTCAGCAGCTCGAGGGGCGATTTCATCTTGGGCGAACCCGCGCACTGATTCGCGCAGCATGTCTCCCGTTTCACCGAGATTGAAATTTAGGCCTGGAAATTCAGTCATGGGCTTTTACCTGAACTGTCTAGCGGATATAGGGAAGGTATGGGCGCGTCTCGCGCCAACTATCCTGGCGTGGGGGCGCCTACAGGTATCTTTGCACGACAACACCATGTTGATCCTAGGGGGTAAGAGCAGCTCGGAATGACGCTTCATGTATTAAGTGAAGCACTAGTGCGATACCTTTTTTGTGTCTACTGTATCGTCCATACACAACAAAGTCTGTAGTAAGGTGGCACACAGTTTTTCTTGTTTGTCCTTAACGACGGAGACGTCTGCTCGCGCAATGACTAGAGTGCGTCCGGGTTTGACCACGTGGCCACGCGCAATGAGCAGTTCGCCGTCGGCGGGAGACAGCAAATTCAACTTGTATTCCACGGTGAGTACGCTGGAATCACTGGGCATCAAAGAATAGCCAGCGTAGCCTGCTGCGGAATCGGCAATGGTACCGACCACGCCACCATGAAAATAACCATGTTGTTGCGACAACTCGGGCGTATATGAGACTTCAATTTCACAGAATCCAGGCTTGACTTGTCGGAGGCTAGCCCCAAGATGAGCCATAATTCCCTGGCGGGAAAAGCTGCTTTCTACGCGTCGAGCATAGTCCGGGTCTTGCGCGTGGAAGTTCATTGATGTTTTCGTTCGTCCATGCTCGCGAGTTGTTTCAAACACTGCGCCTCAATTTGATCCAATTCGCTCAGCGTTTGTTCCAAATCTTGCTTCTGTTGCAACAGGGTTTGCCTTTGTTCCGCCAAGCGCCGCAGCATGTACTCTAGCTGTCCGAGCTCTCCCGGCTCCGTATCGTACATATCGATTATTCCAGCGATTTCATCGAGCGAGAATCCCAGTCGCTTACCCCGCAATACCAAACGCAGACGTACTCGATCGCGCTGGTCGTAGATTCGCTTCAGGCCGTCCCGCCTTGGATTAAGTAGGCCTTTATCCTCGTAAAAACGGATGGTGCGAGTAGTCACGCCAAATTCCTGGGCTAAATCACCAATTGAATAGATTGGTGCCACTGTTTCTGAGGGGTCTGCTTGCAGCTGACTGAGATTGATATCATTTAGATTCATATTGTTTGACCTTGAGGCGTTGCTCGCACGCTATTATAACTTGACGTTTACGTAAACGTAATACAAAATGATATTAATATCCAGACTAATTGAGCAAAATATCCACTCATGTCTGCGACAGCCGAGAAAGTAACCGCACTTAACGCTGAAGCCCAACAGCCAATTCGCTTTGTCACCGCGGCCAGCCTGTTTGACGGACACGACGCCGCCATCAATATCATGCGTAGAATCCTCCAGAGCTGCGGGGCGGAAGTTATCCATCTTGGCCATAACCGCGCTGTCGAAGAGATCGTTACGGCCGCACTGCAAGAAGATGTCCAAGGGATTGCCGTAAGTTCCTACCAGGGTGGGCATATCGAATATTTCAAATACATGGTGGACATGTTGCGTGAGCGCGGTGGCAGCCATATCCGCGTTTTCGCGGGCGGGGGCGGTGTCATCATTCCGAGCGAGATAAAGGAACTACAAGACTATGGCGTTGCGCGAGTCTATTCGCCCGAAGACGGGCAAGTCCTTGGCTTGGAGGGGATGATCCGGGACATGCTGGCCAAGGCCAATTTTGATCCGAGTATCTCATCCCCGGCCGAACCCACAGCGGTTGCCGAAGGTGATTGGATGGCTTTGGCGCGCATCATCACAGCCCTGGAAAACGGCAATGTAAGCGAAGAGCAACAACAGGAATTGGATCGTTTAATTTCTGAGCGGAGTAAGGATGTGCCGGTGTTGGGCATTACTGGGACCGGTGGAGCAGGTAAGTCTTCTTTGACGGACGAAATTATCCGCCGTTTCGGCCTGGACAGCGGTCACAGCTTAAGCATCGCCGTTTTGGCCATAGATCCGACACGCAGGAAAACCGGCGGGGCGTTGCTTGGAGACCGCATTCGGATGAATGCGATTGATCATCCGAACATTTTCATGCGATCAATCGCGACCCGAGAGACGGGTGCGGAGGTTCCAGCCCGGCTGCAAGACATCATCAAGGCGACAAAGTTGGCCAAAGTGGATTTGGTCATTGTAGAGACACCTGGGATCGGCCAGGGTGATGCGGGCATCGTACCGTACGTCGATGTGTCTCTATATGTCATGACACCAGAATTTGGCGCTGCCAGCCAACTCGAAAAGATTGACATGTTGGATTTTGCGGACTTCATCGCGATCAACAAGTTTGATCGAAGTGGTGGAGCGGACGCTCTGCGTGATGTAAGTAAGCAAGTCCAGCGCAATCGAGCCGCTTTCGGCGATGCGCTGGAATCGATGCCCGTGTTCGGCACCATTGCTTCGCGATTCAACGATGATGGCATCACGGCTTTATATCAAGGACTCAGGCAGGCATTGCAGGGAAAGGGGCTAGAACAGTATGCAGGCCGTCTACAAAAAGTCGATGTCCGTTTCTCGTCGAAACAATCCGTGATTGTGCCACCGCAAAGGCAGCGTTATTTGGCCGAGATCGCTGAAACCGTTCGTGACTATCACCAGCGGGTGGCAACGCAAGCCAATATAGCTCGGGAGCGACAGCAATTGGTAGCGGTCAGGCAAATGTTGACCGAGAAAGGCAACAACACTGCAGCCCTAGATGACCTGATCGCGCAGCGGGAAGGTGCGCTCGGTAACCGCGCCCAAAAGCTTTTGGACATGTGGCCGGAAACCCAAGCACGCTACGGTCAAGAAGAGTATGTGGTAAAGATTCGCGACCGCGAAATCAGGACACCGTTAAAACACAAGACACTTTCCGGTACGTCCATACCCAAAGTGTGTCTACCAAAATATCACGACCACGGTGATCTGCTTACGTGGTTACTCAAGGAAAATGTCCCCGGAAGCTTTCCCTACACCGCAGGTGTTTTCGCATTCAAGCGAGAAGGGGAAGATCCAACCCGCATGTTCGCCGGTGAGGGCGATGCGTTTCGAACCAACACACGGTTCAAGGCGTTGTCGGAGCATTCGGAGGCGAAACGTCTATCCACTGCTTTCGATTCCGTTACTTTGTACGGATGGGAGCCGGATCCGCGGCCAGACATCTACGGTAAAGTAGGTAACTCTGGTGTGTCCATCGCTACTTTGGACGACATGAAAGCTTTGTATGACGGATTCGATTTATGTGATCCGAAGACCTCGGTGTCGATGACGATTAACGGACCGGCGCCAACCATACTGGCAATGTTTTTGAACGCGGCCATCGATCAGCAAATCGATAAGTTTCGTCAGGACAACGAACGCGAGCCCACAGACGAAGAAATAATGAAGGTTACTGAGTGGGCCCTCGAAAACGTCCGGGGTACAGTGCAGGCCGATATTTTGAAGGAAGATCAGGGACAGAACACATGTATTTTTTCGACGGATTTTTCGCTGAAGATGATGGGCGATATTCAGGAGTATTTCGTTCACAATCGTGTGCGTAACTTTTACTCCGTTTCCATTTCCGGATATCACATTGCAGAAGCCGGGGCAAACCCCATTTCCCAACTGGCCTTTACCTTAGCCAACGGATTTACCTACGTAGAAGCCTACCTGGCTCGCGGCATGCATATCGATGATTTTGCACCCAATTTATCGTTCTTCTTCTCCAACGGTATGGATCCGGAATACGCCGTGATGGGGCGCGTGGCAAGACGCATCTGGGCGACTGCAATGCGCGATAAATACGGGGCGAACGAGCGTTCTCAAAAACTGAAATACCATATCCAGACCTCTGGACGCTCACTACATGCCCAGGAAATGGCATTCAACGATATTCGTACCACCTTGCAAGCGTTGATTGCGGTCTATGACAACTGCAACAGCTTGCACACCAACGCCTATGATGAAGCAGTCACCACACCGACTGAAGAATCGGTACGTCGAGCCATGGCGATCCAGCTTATCATCAACCGGGAATGGGGTTTAGCCAAGAACGAAAACCCGAATCAGGGGTCGTTCATCGTGGAGGAATTGACCGACCTGGTGGAAGAAGCCGTGCTGGCTGAGTTTGAACGGATCTCAGAAAGGGGTGGGGTACTGGGTGCTATGGAGCGGGGTTATCAGCGCGGCAAAATTCAAGACGAATCGCTTTATTATGAGAGCAGGAAGCACGACGGCTCTTATCCTATAGTTGGCGTTAATACCTTCTTGGATCCTGATCCACAGCCCCCGGAAGGCGATCTGGAACTCGCCCGTTCGACGGAAGCGGAAAAGCAAAGTCAGCTTCTCCGCTTAAACCAATTTAAACAAAAAAATCAGACGTGCGCCGACAGTGTGTTACAAAAACTCAAGGATGCAGCAACCCGAGACGAAAACATCTTTGTTCAGTTGATGCACGCGGTGAGGTATTGCTCCCTAGGACAGATCACCAACGCGTTGTTCGAAGTGGGCGGCCAGTATCGTAGGAATATGTAAATAAAAGTTTAAAGCTGAAAGTTTAAAGATTAAAGAAACGGAACTTTTTACTTTAAACTCTAAACTGTGAACTGAACTTTATGCTGCAAAACTGATTCCACTCGGGCTGTGCTGAAGTAAGAACTTGGTTGCCTCTTCGGTGGCTAAGGGGCGGCTCAACAGGTATCCCTGGATTTCATCACAACCCATGTTGCGTAGCAGTTTAAGCTGAGCGCTGGTTTCCACACCCTCGGCAACAACCTGCAAGCCCATACTATGAGACATGGATATGATCGCTCCAATAATCAGCTGATCCTGTTCCACCGGTAGAGTTTGACTTAAAAAGGAACGATCGATCTTTACTGAATCCACCGGCAAGGACTTGAGGCAACTCAAGGACGAATATCCAGTACCAAAATCATCGATGGCAAAATGGATGCCTGCATCGTGTAGTCGATTCATCGCATCTACTGCAACCTTGAAATTTTCCATCATTGTCGTCTCTGTGATTTCAAGTTCAAGAAGATGCGGGGGCAATTCGGTCTCGTGGAGAATGGAAAAGATATCGTCCGCGAGGTCCTTATCACGCAGTTGAATGTTGGAGAGATTTACCGCTATGCGTAAGTCACTGAAACCTTGTTTCATCCATTGCTGCGCCTGTGTACAAGCATGGCGAATAACCCAATCGGATATGCTATCAATCAATCCGGTGTGCTCAGCGGTCGGAATGAAATCCTTTGGAGAGATCAGACCCAGTTTCGGGTGTAGCCAACGAACAAGTGCTTCCATCGCTTTGACTTGCCCGGTTTTAAGATCGATTTTAGGCTGATAGTGAAGGGTAAGTTCGTTGTTTTCCAGCGCGCGGTGAAGCTGGCCTTCCAGCCACAACTGGCGGTAAGAGGCCCGGTTCAGATCGGACGAGAAGAACCTAACGTTATTACGACCGAACCGACGTTTAGCCGCATTGCGCGCGGCTCCTGCATTGCGCAGCAAGCTTTCGGCGTCGCTGGCATCGTGTGGATACAAACTGACACCGGCGCTGCACGTTACCAGAATCTCGTGGTCATCGATAACCAGTCGTTCACAAATACTGTCGAAAATACGTTTGATGATCCAGGTTACCGGCTCAACGCTCGTTAAATCGGTAATGAGTACACCGAACTCATCGTTACTCAGTCGCGATATCGTGTTGTGACCACTGTCTGTGCCCAGCACTGCCACCGTATCGACAGAGCGAAGTACCCCGACTATTCTCTCGGCAACCATCTTCAGCAACCTGTCCCCCGCCAGATGGCCCAATGCATCGTTTACACGCTTGAACGCGTCGATATCAAGAGATATCAAAGCGGCAACCTGATCCTGACGTTGGCTGCGAGCCAAGGCCTGATTTATTCTGTCTACAAACAGAATGCGATTGGGCAGACCGGTTAATTTGTCCAGCCCGCTTCTTTGCTCCAATATCTCCCGGTTGTGCTCGAGCTCCGTTTCCAGTTCAGACACGCGTTGTTGGAGCATAGCCGCTTCCGGTTTCGATTGAGTAACACCGGGTTCTGAGGGTGTGCTGTCTGGTGTGGTAGTTTTATCTGTGTCTTCAGGACTCGGATGTCTGGTCTTATGGTCGGTGAGGTCCATATCCCAGCGTACTACCCGGTTGCGACCGGTTTCTTTAGCTCTATAAAGTGCCTGGTCTGCACGATTGATAAGATCCGCCGGCTCAGTGACGTCCTCACAAAAATCAGCGACGCCGAAGCTCACGGAGACGCGTTGGGTAGAAGTAAAACGGATGGGTGAGTCATTTTGAACTATGTTGCGTAGACGTTCCGCTATCTGAAAACCTTCTTCAAGAGTGGTATCAGGCAACACCATACAGAATTCTTCCCCACCATAGCGGCCAACAAGATCTTCTGGCCGAGAATTAGTACGAAGTATCTCGGCAATGAGTTGTATGACCTTATCACCTACAACATGTCCATAGCGGTCATTGATCGTTTTGAAATGATCAATATCGGCCATGATGCAGACGAGATTAGATTTTGTTTCACTGGCGTCGAAAAAGACGGTTTCATATTTCTCCAGAAACGCCCGCCGGTTAAGACAACCACTCAATGGATCGCGAGTGGCGAGATACTCGAGCTCTAAAGTTTTGTCGCGCAGCTGCTCTTCTGACTTGCGCAACTTCGATAACGTCTGTTTCAACTCACCGTGCTTCTTCTCCAGATCAGTAATGTCATCGAACGTGGCTAATACGCCACGGACTGCTCCATTGCCGTCAAAAATCGGGGCCGCGTTAACCATGAAAGTCCGCATACTTTGCTTGCGGGTTTGGAATCTCAACGGGCATCCGGTTTGTCGTTCACGTTCACGCATGCAAAGTTGCCAGGGATAGTCAGTCTTGCGTCGGCCTCCTCCTTCGACGACCCAGTTGAGGGCGGATGCTCTGCGCCCGATTAATTTGTCCGGGGATTTTTGTACTTTCTCAGCGAAAGTATCATTGGCAAGTATGATCTGCTGCTTCTCGTCGAGTATAAGTAGGCCCTCGGCCAATGCGTTGAAAGCGGACTTGACCCGCTCCGGAATGACAGACCCTGGGTCCAGTTCCCGTAATACCTTTTTGATGAAGAGGGCAAACAGCAAGAACCCACACAAGCCCACAAAGAACATCAATCCAATGAACGAATCAAAAAAAGATGTCAGCGTATTTCTCGGCTGAAGTGGCGAGAAGGAAACTTGCAAAGTGGCCCAGAGTTCATCCAATTTGAGAATGGGGACCTGGATGTGGGTCGGTGTAGATTTCTTGAGTGGTACCTTGACCCAGTGATGCTCGTGATCTCCGGCTGAAGCCAGTGTGTGGTTGTCTGGACTGAGCAGAACTGCCGAACGGACGTCTGTGTTTCGCTGCACCACCGTTTCCAGAGTTCTTTCAATGAACTTGATCTCATTGTGCGTGGCAGCAGCGGAGATTTGAATCGCGAGTGACTCGGAGAATTTTTTCCGTCCCTCCAGTATTCCCGCTTGTTCATTGGGTACGATGCCTATCAACTCCGCCAAAACCAGTATGCTGGTGGTGAGCATTGCTAACGCCAAGCTGATTTTTATGGTTGGGCTCAGTCGCTTCATGATGGCTTGGAAAGTTGATTGCGCTCGATTTTAGAATAGACGTTTTGGTCGAATAGTCGATCTACAGCCGCATCGTTATCACCTATTTGTCCGTTCCCCTGTCTTCTTTTGCGTCGTTTGGCAAGCACCAGTAACGGATCGAATTCACGTATCAGCATTGGTGTCAGTGACAATAAACTGGTGGCTAAGTAACCGATCCGTAACAACCAGGCGACATACCCAACCGTTAATGTCAGCGTAGTGCCCAATGCCCCCGCAACCAGCAGGAATTGTTCGTCGGAGAGATTTGCTTCACTCATCTCCTGTTTCATCACGTCAATGAGATCGAGCAGCTTGCCGGATAGCTCAAGCGGTGGCAGCAATGGTGCTGCTTGGGCAAAGGCCTCGATTTTGTTCACCACCGTATCGAATCCGTCGGACGGTTCCACCTGGCTCTCACGCAAACTCGCGATTGTCTGGGCGAGATGCTTGACAAAGACCTGTTGGTCAACCACAGGTGTTAAGGGGCTGGGCGTGACAGCCTCACCTTCGGAGGTGGTCGAAGTGGAATCGAGATCCAACGTGGGCTCGGCTGGTTGTTCCGGCTCCCGGTTCGGGTTGTTGTCTGCAGTTTCTAAACTGTCCGGGTTGTCGTCAACGATGATCGGGGGATCAAACGGCCAATCTCCCTCCGGGAGGCTACCAGGTGGATCATCCACGACAATGGGTGGCTCGGGCGGTTCGATTGGATCGGGCGTGCTGCCACCTGGGTCGCCGTCACCACCATCATCGGTTCCGCCCCCTGTGTCACCGGTACCGCCGGGTGGGGGAGATGTGTCGGCCACATCGGTGATATCGATGGTGATATCGGCGGTGTCGTTTAAGGCGCCGTCGGTGGCATTGACGGTGAGCACATACTGGGTGGTGGATTCGAAGTCGAGGTTGGT
>JASJAT010000159.1 GCA_030066885.1 Arenicellales bacterium
GCAACAATTTTAGAGGGAATCCTTGTGGCGCGAAATATTCATGCTTTGGTGATTTTATCCTTTGTGGGCTTTTTTTCTTCTGGAGTTACTCAGACGGACTCACCGCCACTGTTTGAATGATCAAAATGAAGTCCTGGATCATGAAGAATACCGCCGCTGGCTGGGGTCTCAATAGTCGACACCACGGCCGGGGCCACGGTTTCGCAAAGACACTGAGTTAAACAACTCGCGGGAGGCTAAAGGCCCATGGACTATAAAAAGGATGCGAATATCGTGGCAAGGCCGAGGAAACTTAAAAAGCCAAACACGTCCGTTACTGTCGTTAGAATGATCGAACCGGATTGAGCCGGGTCTTGTCGCAGTACTGTGAGCAACAGTGGGATGGCGGCGCCGGCAAGCCCGGCCAGTAGCATGGATATAACCATGGCGACTCCGATAACTGCGCTAAGCCCCAGCGACCCACTCCATACCCATACCCCCACAGAGGTGACCACTGCAATGGCGATACCATTGATAAAGCCCGCCAGTCCTTCCTTGAACAGGACCCGCACACTGTGGCGTAAGCGAATTTCCCGTAGTGCCAATCCACGCATGACAACCGCAAGTGCTTGAGCGCCTGTGTTGCCGGATTGCCCGGCTACAACCGGGAGCAAGACAGCCAGGGCTGTAAATTGTGCAATGGTGTTTTCAAACAAACCGACCACGGCGGCTGCGACGAACGCAGTCAACAGGTTGATGTTGAGCCAGGGCAGGCGTTTTCGAACAGCGAACCACGGTGTGGATAATGCCCGCTCCTCTTTGCTCGCCCCCACCATAGTTTGCAGTCCCACACTGGCCTCTTCCTGCACCGATCGAATGAGTGCGTCGTGAGACAATACTCCGATTACACAATTGTGGGCATCGACCACAGGCAGGGTGGTGACGTCGTAACGTGTCAGGATTTCCGCTGCCTCTTCGCGGGGCGACGTGGCCAATACGCTCGGCGGTTCGGATTTGATCAATTCTTTGAGGCGGGTCGTCCAGTCGGCGGTGACAGCCATGGCCAGCGGAATCAACCCGACCAATCGTCCAGTCTCATCGGCCACAATCAAGTTTCTGATTTGTTGTCCAATCCGCCGGTACCGGCCAAGTGCTCTCTTGACCGTATCGTCCGGGTGAAAGGTAATGACCCGGGTATTCATCAGGCGACCCGCTGTGCCGGGCGGGTAAGTCATCAGTTCAGTGAGCTCTCTGGTCAGTGACGGTTCAAGCTTTGCCAGCAGCAGCTCCCGATCGCCGGGCGGGATAAGGTTTAACAGAAGTGCGGCACGGGCAGGTTCGATCTGACCAAGCAGCTCCGCAGCTTTCGTATCCGGCAGCGTCGACAGGCATTCTGCTGCCAAATCGGGTGCTAATAGCTCAAGGACATCGCGGCTCAACTCTAAACGCTGTCGCTGTAGAAACCCGCCGACCTCTTTTGGAGACAATGGTTCGAGAAGTTTAGCGACCTCTTTCGGATATAGATCGAAGTAGTGGTCGATAAATACTGCTTGTGCAGTGTCAGTAGTCATCGCTTTTCACCTTCTTGTCTGATTTCGATGTCTCTGTGACCATGCGAAATGGACATCGCATCCAGAGAACCGGTCATGCCCAGCCAGTACAGCTCAACCAGTGCAAGCAGAGTCCCTAACACGTCCTGTTCGTCTCTATTTTTGGAACTCGTTTCTTTTAGCCGGCCCAAGGTTTCATACCGGATTACACCGATGAGAACGTTGTCCCTGTCCACCACAGGCAAACCATGGAAGTCTTTCCACCGGGGGTGCTTGAGGATATCCCGCTCGCTTGACATGGCGGGAATACTGATTACGTTCGTTTCCATGATTGAAGATACGGAATCACGAGGATGAGCACGTAGTAGTTGTCGCAAGGTGACAACACCTACGAGACGCTGATCATCGTCAATGACATAGATGTAGTATCGGACAGATTGAGCTTCTTTACGGATGTGTCGCATTGCATCCCTGACCGAACTGGTTGACGGGATTGCAAAGGGTGAAGGATCCATAAGGTTGCCCGCACTGCCTTCCGGGTAGTCCAACAATCGACGCAGCTTGCGGGCCAACCCTTCTTTCATCCCAGCCAACATCGTGCTCCGTTTATCCGCTTCTATGCGATGTAAAAAAACAAGTTGTGCATCCAACGGGAGCTCTTGCAAAACTTTTACTGAATTGGTGTTATCCATGTTTGCCAGTGCTTCGGCGGCAACCTTAGGCAGAACGTGTTGTAGACTGTAGGCCGCTGCGCGGGGTTCGGCCGTTTCCAACAGCTGTACCAGCGCCGTTCCAGTTAAACTATTTAGGGTCTGCGCGGCTTCCTCAGGATGAGAGTTGAGAAAGGCGTCTATTAGTCTTTGTTCGACTTCCATGCCTTTTTATTTGACCCGGATCGACTCAACCACGTTGAAACGCTCTGCTGGTACCAGTACACGTTCTGAATCTGTATCGATAGATACGGCCGTCGGCGTGATTTCAACGATAGTTCCTTCGACGTCGTCGATGCGGACGCGGTCGCCGGTTCTATATTCGCGTCGGACATAGTGCGCCGCAATGATATTGGCTGCGGTTGTTTTGGCACCGAGCCCGAATGCCAAAGCCGCGGCACCCAAAATGCCCGCGAACAGAGTAATCGTAAGCGTGATCAGAATAGTATTGTCGATGCCGAGCTGCTCAAGCGCAATAATGACGGCAAGTACGACCACAAGCACCTGGGCGAGACGGCCGATGAGTTCCGTACGTTCCAGACCGCTGGAGACGGCTACTCGCGACAGGAAAGCGCGGGCGATTTCGCCCACCCATACGCCGGCAAAGATAATGATGATACCCGCCAAAACCCGGGGAAGGTAAGCAGTGATATAGCCAATCACACTGGATACTGCCGGCAGCCCGAGGGCTTCAAGCGAGGCCGCCAGGAAAAACAAAAGCACCGTCCAGTAGACGATTCGTCCGGTGACCACAGGTAAGGAGCGATAGGTTGCTGATTGTCGCACTCCCGCGCGAATGGACCGGGTTCGGGACAGACGGTTCATGCCAAGTTCCGTGAGTCGGCGAGTGATTACTCTCAGCGTTCTGGCGATGAGCCATCCGATCAACAGCAGTACAGCCGCGCCCAGGATAGTAGGGAGAAACTCAAATGTCCGCTCAGCGACTCGCGCGATCGACCCGGTGAGGGTTGTGGTCCAGTTTTCGACGTTCAAAGTTTGCCTCCTTGATCAGAAGTTCCAATCCACCGAGGACAATGTTTCAACCTGTAGAAACACAAACCATAAAAACCAAAAAGAGAATAAAAGTAAAGGATATTTGTACCATGAACCGTGTCCTGAAGATTTGAACGGGAAACGGTGATCAAACTGTAAGATCCCCCATGCATCAAGCTTTAACCGACTTACACAATTTTTGGACGAACTGTGGACAGTCGTTAGCTTGTACAACGGCCACTCTGATCAGATCATCAAAGTGCTTGCTTAACAATCTGACATGCTGGGTCGTATTAAACACGAAGTACATCTGTCCGATGTAAACAGCTGCGCGCCTGGGACCGAATATCGTATAAGGGGCCGAATAATGCGTCACCTCGTCAAACAAATGTAGTCGGAAAGAGGGGTAGAGCTCTTCCAGTAAAACTTGCATATATTCCAACTGCTCCTGAATTGCCTCTACTGGCATTTGATCCCACATGCCCTGCCCTTTCGCAAACGTTTCCAATTGTTGCCGGGGCATGCAAACTTCGATATCAGTATCAGGAAGTCGAGAGTAGGCTAGTTTATCCTGACTTGCGGCAATGGCTTGATCTGCGGTCTTGATGACTTCAGCCTCAAATTCGTACTTGAGCACCCGGTCTGTCTTGACCAAGTCCGGCAAGGTAGATGGCACGTAACGGATCTTGTATCCGGAAGCCTCTGCGTGCCATTGCGCCAGGTTTTCGTCGACCGGGCTCCGATCACGCGGCGTGACTTGCATGGACTCTGCCAGTATCGCCGCCCCCCCACGCGGTTCCATCGAAAGCCCTAACAACCAGTCGACGCTGATTTGCAGCGGTGCGCTTATGGCCGCCAGGGTATCCGCCCGAGGCAGGCGTGTATTGTCCTTCGAGAGCAGTTGCGACAACGTCGATCGATCGAGACCAGCCCGCTCAGCGAGCTGAGAGCGATTGAGTCCCGCATTGCTCATAGCCGTTTGCAGGCGGTTTCTAAAAATCTGGAGCAGTTCGTGTCTATGCATATGCTGTAAATTGTCAACTTTATTTTATTTATACCACATAACGTGTCAAAAGATTTCTTTTGTAAACAAATTGTGACTAAAAACTCGTTTTCACAACAAGGTAAAACAGTCATTATTGGGTGTTATGGGTGGATGGATACAAAAACTAAAACAACAATACTGGGTGTCTTTTGAAGAACGCGAACCTCTGACATGGGTCGTTCTGATCCTAACCTATGGCGCCTGGATCATCTTAACGTTGTCCATGGAACAACTCCCTTCTCTGCTTGTTCTTCTTTTCGGTGGGTCTGTCGTGTGCCTGCATGGCTCGTTGCAACACGAAGCTGTACACGGGCATCCGAGTCGGCGTGAGGGACTCAACACACTACTGGTGGCGCTACCCCTTTCATTGTGGATTCCTTATACGCGGTATCGCGAGTTGCATCGAATCCACCATCAAGCCGATTTGACTGATCCATTGCATGATCCGGAATCCTATTACTTCACCGAGAAACAATGGTCGGCTCAGGCGTGGTGGCAACACTACCTACTAAGGTTTAACCAGACTCTGCTCGGAAGACTCTCCATCGGACCGCTGATTACGATAAGTCGCTTCTGGTACACAGAATCCCGTTTAATTGCAGGAGGTGATGAGCGAGTTCGCCAGCAATGGTTTGCACACTTTGTCGGTGTTGGTGTGGTGCTGTACTGGATTTCGGTGATCTGCGGGGCTTCTATCCTCTCTTATATCCTGCTCTTTGCTTACCCGGGACTGGCGTTAACATTGTTACGATCGTATATAGAACACAGGCCCGGTGAAGACAACTGGCGACGGACGGCTATTGTAGAAGGATCATGGCTAACGCAGTTGCTGTTTCTCAATAACAATTTTCATCTGGTTCATCATCAACATCCCGAGCTGCCTTGGTACCGCCTCAAGAAAGTGTACGAAAGGAAAAGAGACTACTGGTTGCGCTTGAACGGCAATTTTGTCTACCCAAGCTACTGGAATATCGCACGACGCTTCGGCCTGGTGCCGAAGGACAATCCAGTCTTGATTCGGTAACTTCCGAACATTGCCAATCCAACATGTTTGTAGCGGCAATCCATAGAATGGATATCACTGGATTGCTTCACTGAGCCTTTTACAAGACACCGGATACGTTCTGATACCTGGAGACGACTATCGCGGCGAGGGCGCGGCTTCTACAGGGTTCCCTTTGTGCCCTTGCGAGAGAACATTATTTTGAAGGCTGAGGCTCATGGGTTCGTTCTATCGAAACTCGGGTTATACGTCGACGTCGGACCGATTGGACAGTAAGGGTGAAACCATCGATTTCGACTTGTTCGCCGGGTGATAGCAGGCGACCCGCTTTTCCAACCATCATTCCCGCAATGGTGTTCCAATCGCCTTCGGGGATTATGATGTCTAAATCCGCCAGGTCTTCAACAGGCATCGAACCAGGAGCACTCCAGCAGTTCTCAGCAACCTTTTCCAGTCGAGACGATCGCGCCTCGTGAGAGATTGAGCCGAGGAGCTCCTCCGCGATGTCCTCGATGGTGACCAGCCCGACGGTCACACCGTACTCATCCACGACGATGGCCAGGTGAATCTGTTGGTCTTGCATCTCAGCCAGGAGGCTGGTGATTTTCTTCGACTCGGGCACGATCAGTGGCGGTAGTGCTACGCCGGCCAAATCAACCTCCCCGCGTTCTCGAGCCTCTGTAAGATCTTGCAGCCTCACGACCCCAGTGACATGCTCCAGGGTGTCGGTGTACATCGGCAGCCGACTGTGGCCCGCACCCAGAGCCGTGTCCAGCGCCTCTTCGATTGTTGCAGATGATTCAACGGCTACGATATCCGGGCGGGGAACCATGATGTCGTCGGTTCGACGGTCCCCGAACCGAAACGCCCGCTCTATCAGCTCCAGGTCGTCCTCAGTAATTTCACCCTCGTGGGCAGCACGATACGCCAACAGTCGCAACTCATCCTCGGTTACGGTGGGTGTGGTGGTGATTCCCTTTCCAGGCATTTGAAGATCGGCGATCCAGACGAGAAGGGTGACCAAGGGACGAAACACGCGCTCGAGTACACTAATCGGTGCCGAGATAAACAGTGCCGATCTTTCCGCATTACGCACCGCGAATGTCTTGGGAATGGCTTCACAATATATAAAAAGGACAATCGTTAATAGGAAAGATGCGATGGTAACACCGAGGTTGCCGAACCAGCGTTGGACTAAGACTCCGGTAATCGTTGCAGCCCCAATTTGGGCTAACAAAGCCAACAATAGGATCAAATTAAGCACTGCTGGAAGTTTCTTTAAAAGCGCCGTCAAACGTGCTGCACGTTTGTCACCCCCATCGGCCAGTGAACGCACCCGAATCTCATTCACCCTGAGCAAGGCAGCTTCTGATAGTGCCAAGAACATGGCCATCAACAAAGCGGCAACAAGCAGAATCAGCAATGGGATATCGCTATTATTCACGGAGCTCAAAAAGAAAAGCTTTCGCTGAGACGCATAACACAGTGACGAGTATCTTTTAGTTATTCAACGGTAGCGAGTAGCTTGTATCGAGTCGCTAGAAAAAACAACTAATGGGTACCATACTCGGTACTCATTGCTGGTAGGAGCAGTGCCTCCACCGAGATTTTTGTCGGCGTGAGGGCGCGCCTCCTACAGAACACGTTAGTAGTAAAGAATCTAAGCTTGCAACACGTATGTTCCCGGTGCGTTACAAAGCGGCGGATAACCTTTGTCTTTGGCACCCATCGACGGTGGTTGAACATGATTGTCGGACCGCTTAACCAGCCATGCATGCCATTCTGACCACCAAGATCCCTGCTGTTCGGATGTTTGTGTTAGCCAGGTATCCGGGTCTACATAGTGCTCACCCTCTTTACGGGTCGAGATTCGAAAGCTGCGGTTCGGGTGCCCGGGTTCGCTGACGATACCAGCATTGTGGCCACCGCTTGACAGTAAGAACGTCACCTCATCGGCGTCGGCCAGCAAATTGATCTTGTAGACCGACTTCCACGGTGCAACGTGGTCACGCGTCGCACCGACACAGAATATCGGCGCGCGGATATCACTGATGGCAATGGGTCGACCTTCAACAACATACTGTCCATTCGCCAGTTGGTTTTCAAGAAACAACTCCCGCAAATATTGCGAGTGCATTCGATAAGGCATACGCGTTGTATCTGCATTCCATGCCAGTAAATCAACCATGGGTCGCCGTCTGCCAAGTAAATAGTCTTGTACAAGGCGTGACCAGATTAAGTCATTAGAGCGCAGAACTTGGAAGGCCCCAGACATCTGCCGTGCGTCAAGGTAACCCTGGTCCCACATGATGTCTTCCAGCAGCATTAGTTGACTTTGATTGATAAACAACATCAACTCACCCGCTTCGCTGAAGTCGGTTTGTGCCGCTAGTAGCGTGATCGTTTTGAGTCGGTCATCACTATCTCTCGACATGGCAGCGGCTGCGATTGTGAGTAGCGTACCCCCCAGACAATAACCGACACCGTGGACTTTATGCTGGGGGACAATCGTAGATATCGCATCCAACGCCGCCATGACACCGAGTCGGCGATAATCCTCCATGCCTAGGTCCCTATCTTCTGCAGTTGGATTTTTCCATGAAATGGTGAATACGGTGTGCCCCTGATCCACAAGATATTTGATCATGGAATTGTGGGGTGATAAGTCCAGGATGTAATACTTCATGATCCAAGCCGGCACGATGAGTATTGGTTCGGCATGCACCTTCTTCGTGGTTGGCGCGTATTGGATCAACTCAATCAATTGATTCCGATAGACAACTTTGCCGGGCGTAACGGCGACACTCTCGCCGACCTCGAAATTTTCGCTGCCCACCGGTTTATCGCCATTGATCAGCCTCTGCCAATCTTCAGCAAGATGCTGCCAGCCTCGCACCAGATTTAGGCCCCCTTCTTTTATGGTCGTTTCCAAAACTTCCGGGTTTGTACATGTAAAGTTTGATGGTGAAAAAATATCGAGCATCTGACGCGTCGCGAACTCAACGATGTTTTCATTCTGTTCCGACACTCCTCGCACCCCAGTCGTTGCGTTGTACCACCACTGCTGATGGAGCAGAAAGGACTGATAGAAAACATTGAACGGCCACTGCTGCCACCCGGTATGCCGGAAGCGCCGGTCTTGGGGCAAAGGTTCAATGCAAGGTTCGCTTGGTGTTCCTGTCAGGTAGCGACTTATATAAACGTTGAGACGAGCCGCCTTGCGCAACGCTTTTTCAACAAGACGAGCTTGCTTTCCCGGCGCCATCGAGAGGTGTACCAACCAATCGAGATAGGCCATGGCCAACCCCTCAGGCGAAAAACCCGCCGTATACTTCCCCATGTTTGCGTGAGTAACCCGATCGATCTGATCGGCTAATCGGGCATTCAAGAGTTTTGTCGGTATACCCAGACTTGAAGAGGGATAAAGATCCGTTGCAGGAGATTTTGCAGTCGGAACCTGCTCCTTGTTATCAAAGGCGTAGTTCAAATTTTCATTCATGTCATTCATGGCAACATTAGACATCACCGGGTTCTTATTCTGGTAGCTGCTTGGTCAATAGCGTTTAATGCGCAGCGCTCGAAAATGACTACGCGCTACGCACCACGACAGGCACGGATTGCAGAAATAGACGCACCTGCTCTACTGATCTATCGGATGTATGGGTAATCTCGAAGCCAAGGCTCGCGGCTAAATTGAGCATCGAGCGGTTACTCGCTAACACTTCTCCAACTAGATAGCGTGTTCCTCGATGGCGAGAATAGGCAATCATTTTGTTCATCAATGCCCTGCCGAGCCCCCGCCGTTTCATTTCTGAGTGCACGATAATGGCGAACTCCGCTTCTTCGTTGTCAGGGTCGCACACGATTCGGACTACTCCAACCGTACGTGGATCTTTTTTCGAAGACTCCACTGCAATGAATGCCATTTCACGGTCATAGTCTATCTGGGTCAGGCGTGCGAGCTGACTGTGAGGGAAATCCCGAATCGAGCCGAAGAATCGGAAGCGAATGTCTCGTGGATCAAGTTCATCCAGAAACGCCTTGTGCATCGGCTCGTCTTCAGGGCGTATAGGTCGGAGCAGTAATTCAAGGCCATCCAGGCGTATTAACTCCTCCAGTTCTTTTGGATACGGGCGAATAGCAAGATGCTCCGTCCCCCGCACATTGGTCTTTTGGACACGAATACGGGCATCGAGCGCCAACACACCCCGGTCATCGGCAAGTAGTGGATTAATGTCTATTTCCTTGATCTCCGGGATATCAGCCACCAGCTGGGCAACCCGAACAAGGATCTGTTCAATAGCTTGTCGTTTAACCGGCGGCCGGTCCCGGTAACCTTCAAGTCTCCGGGCTACCCGGGTTGAATTGATCAACTCGCCTGCCAGCTTCATGTTTAGCGGAGGTAACGCAATCGCCTTGTCGGCAATGACTTCAACTGCCGTACCCCCTTCACCGAACAAAATCACTGGTCCAAAGATTGGATCAGTAGCGGCTCCAACGATGAGCTCGTAGGCGCCCGGCCGACGCGCCATTTTCTGCACGGTAAAGCTCACATGCTGTACATCCGGGCGTAAAGTCTTTACCCGTTCAGCCATCGCCGACGCGGCGGTCTCCACCTCTTGTGAAGTCCCAAGGTCCAACACCACTCCACCCACATCCGATTTGTGTGTAATTTCATCAGCGAGAATCTTTAAAGCCACCGGAAACCCTAATTGCGATGCAACCTGTGCGGTTTCCGCAGGTGTCTTTGCGATACGTGTATCAACAATTGGAGTCCCGTAAGCTGCCAACACAGCTTTAGCTTCCGGTTCAGACAAGATCTCACGCTCGTCTGCAAGCGCTGTCTCTATAACTAAACGCGCTGAATCCACCACCGGCTCGAAGGCTTCGGGAACAGAAGGCGGTGTCTCCATGAGCAATGCCTGGTTATGCCCGTACTGCACGATGTGGAGAAACGCCCTCACCGCCTCATCCGGCGTATCGTAATTTGGGATCCCTACTTCAGTAAGCAATCGTCGAGCCCGTGTAACGGTAGCCCCTCCTAGCCAACTCGCGATTACGGTTTTTCCACCATCGCTGTCGCATGCTACCTTGACGATACCCTCTGCTGCAGCATCGCTCGAGACGACTGCCGTCGGGGCGTGTAAGACCAATATAGAATCTACATTGTCATCTTTGAGCAAGATCTCAAGGCTTTTCGCGTAACGTTGGCTGTCGGCATCGCCGATGATATCGACCGGATTCGATCGGGACCAAGTGGCCGGCAGAATTTTATCGAGTTCGGTCACCGTCTCTACCTGTAACTGCGCCAACACGCCGCCACCGAGGACTAGCGCATCTGTAGCAATCACACCGGGGCCCCCTCCGTTAGTAAGAATTGCCATTCTCTCCCCAACCGGTTTCGGTATGCTGGTTAGCGTCTCTACTGCATCAAACATCTCGCGTGTACTAAACACTCGCAGCATTCCTGCCCGACGTATAGCCGCATCGTAGACTTCGTCCGAACCCATCAGTGCTCCAGTATGTGACGCGGCTGCCCGCGCACCTTCCAAAGCACGACCCGCTTTAATTATGACGACCGGTTTGTTGCGTGCTCCTGCACGCGCCGCGGACATGAACTTACGGGCATGCTGGATAGATTCGACGTACATCAGGATCGCTTTGGCATCCGGGTCACCACCCAGATAGTCCAGTACGTCCCCAAAGTCCACATCAGCACTGTCACCGATGGAGATGAAATGTGAGAAACCGATTCCGTTCGTTGTAGCCCAATCGAGGAGTGCGGTACAAAGTGCGCCGGACTGGTGAATCAGAGCAACTGACCCCGGCAAAGCTGGTATATGGGCAAAGCTTGCATTCAGTTGTTGTCCTGGAGCTAACAGGCCCAAGCAGTTGGGACCCAGGATACGGAGTAGATTCGGTCGAGCAGCATCCAACATAGCCTGCTGTAGCGTGCGTCCATCGTCTAGCTTGGTGTGCTTCAAACCCGCACTGATCACAATGGCAGCTTTCGTGCCACGCTCCCCGAGTTCCGTGATCAATCCTGGCACCGAAGGTGCGGGCGTACAAATGACGGCTAAGTCTGGAACAGCCGGTAAACTGTCAACGTTAGAGTAGCTGAGTACGCCGGCAACTGCAGTGTATTTGGGATTGACCGGCATGATTGGCCCCGGGAACTCGGCTGCCTGCAGATTGCGCATCACCGAACGGCCAATACTCTTTTCCCGATTGGAGGCACCAATGACTGCGATCGATCGGGGTTTAAACAAATGCTCGAGGTTGCGAATACTCACGGTTCGGTACTGGAAATCCTTATATTTACAACATAATACCATATTATGTTGCAGTGCAACAAAACCGGTGTATCCGGCGTCGCGTTA
>JASJAT010000160.1 GCA_030066885.1 Arenicellales bacterium
TTATTTAAGGAGTTGGGGAAATACTACCCTAGCCCGGGTATTGCACCAATATGATAGGAACGGCGCCCTTACCGCAATAATCGGCCCGAGGGCGGGTTTCCTACAATTTTATCTTTAATTACATCCACGGCGGTCAACACACCCGCCAAGGTATCCCACCCGGAGGTGTGACCGATATTGTCGATGCTGTCCAGATGCGCCAGCATCTTACTGGAGTCATCTCGCTGCAGTGCATTTATAAAATCATGAATGGGAGCAAAGCCCAATCCTTTCGACGCAGCGTCCAGATGTGCAAGGCTAATACAGTTTCCTAGTTGTACGGCCCACGGGCGCATGTTTAGCCACATTTCGTTGGCCATGTCTTCGTGTCCGTAGGCATGCAAAGCGATCATGACTCCCACGAGAAAATCGTCTCCCGACGGAGTCAGCCCCGGCCCAAGGCCTAATAGTGGCCGCACTGATTGCAGTGTCTTTGGTGACCCCGCACTATCCCTGCACATAGTCGTCACCAACCATCGACGCAACTGCTCTATCGGTTCTCGGACCAATGTAAAAAGCCGCTGATCTTCGGGTAGACTCGGTTGCACAATGAACATACCCAGGCCCTTGTTGCTCGCACGTTTTTTCACTACACGATAGAAAGCGGTCATCGTGTGGTTGAGTCCTCGATTGTATCTCTTTCGGAGTGGTTGATGTGGTCGCCAGACGTTCACACCTTCGAGGTAAATGCGAACGTTGTGACCGAAGACGATGTTGGAATCCGATACGTGCCAAGGTACACCAACCCGCAGTTCACTGGGCCGCCAATCGGTCATACGACAGGTATCGATAGAGACACTGATAGGGCTCGAAAGCAGTGCCGAGGTGCCGATGCATGCAACTCCATCACCGGAACGGATATAAAACGCTTTTTCAAATACAGCCGCAATTCGTCCATTCCTGCCGTCTTGCAGCAATTCGTGGGCGAACTGACCACAGTTAACGGCACGAAGGTCAAAGGGTACCAAGCGACTCTGCATCGTTGGCGAAACCGTTAGCACTTGGTTCGGATGGTCGACACGGCCATTGCAGCAGCGTCCGCGTTACTGGGGGCGACGTGGATACCGCAGGCTTCCAAAGTTCGAATCTGCGCTGCGCGGTCTTGCGGATCCGCGTCGGTACCGGTTACCGAGACGATGAGTCCTGGGTTTTCCCCCGTTCGCGCCCGGGCAAGGAGCGTCGCCAGGTGGCCGGCTGGATCTTCGTGGACACCGAACCCGATGACCAAATCAAGTAACACGACACCCACGCCCTTCTCATTCAATGCCTGGATAATGGCGTCGTCACGAACACTGGGATCGATCATGGGATGAGGCTTACCCTGGGTGTACTGGTCGTCGCCCAGATCGAGCAGACAATGCACATCGTTTGCTTCAGTAATCGTCGGCGTGCCCTCGATAGGCGCATTCGAAGCGATATCTTCACCTGCTGCACGGAACACGACTTGTGCTTCCGCGCAAAGCGTCCCGCCGGAGAACAGGCCACGTACCCTTTTCCTGTTTTTCGGTACCGGCTCCACACCAGACAGCGGATCGAATGTAGGTGAGACTTCATCGTATCCCAGCGCTGCCTCAGCCGCCTGCTTCAAAGTCGTGGCCAGCCGTGCGTTGTCCGGTAGTAGTAATTCGCCGACACCCAGGAAACAAACAGTGAATTCCTTATCGCTGGACGCGATTTTCTCCATCATCATATTGGCCACCGAAGGTGGCGGTGGTTTGGAGATAATAATGATGTGTTTAGTTTGGGCGTCTGTGTCCAAGGCATCGACAGCCATTAAGGTGGAAATACCACCGACGCGTTCATCCAGGTCTCGACCGCCGACGCCAATGGCGTGAGATATACCTCGCCCGCTTCTAGCCAGCAAGCAGGAAACCTCCTGTATACCCGTTCCCGACGCACCGACAATACCAATGTCGCCGCGGGGAACAGCGTTGGCGAAAGCGAGGGGCACACCATTGATAATGGCAGTGCCGCAGTCGGGACCCATTACCAGACGCCCGAGATTCTTCGCTTGTTGCTTGAGTTCCGCTTCTTCGAGGATATCCACGTTGTCACTGAAGATCATGACGTGCAAGCCATGTCGAATGGCCTTGCGGGCCTCTGCAGCGGCGAACCAGCCCGGGACAGAGATGAGCGCGAGTTTCGAATCGGGCGCGAACTCCAACGCACTGCGCAGAGACCGGGGATGCCAGGTCGCTTGATTGTGACTGCCGAGGTCTGACTTATCTAACAACCTTATGGCTCGTTCGAGCGCTGCTTCGGCGGTTCCCGCGTTGTCGGCCCGAATGCAGATCACAAGATCTCCACCACCGGTGGCCTCACCCTCTTTGTCCAGCAAACGGGCGTCCGCCATGATTTCTTTGTTGGCCGGTGTCCCCATCATCAAGGCCGCGTCGACGACACCGTCCATAGCGGCGATGGTACGCGAGTAACGCATGAGCGCTACGGAATCCAGATACAATCCTCTACGAACTTCGTTGACTACAACCGCCATCACACCACACCCAAGTTTTGGGCAAACATCCTCAAGGCCTGGTGAAAGCAGGCCATGGGCGCCCGCACGACGCCGGCACCTACCTGACCCACGCCCGGTTGCTTGTGGGCGATCCCGGTGTTGATATGGGGCACCTCATTAGTCTCCACCACCAGGCGAATGTCGATACCCGTTGGAACCCCGACGTAATCCAAACCTGGAATGGTCCATTCGGGATTCCTACCCACTGTAATCTCCGCCATCCTACGGGTAAAAACGGCCGCTTCAGAGGCCGCACCTGCACCTACGAAACCCGCGACCGCCGGCGCTGCCCCCATAGCGAAGCAACCCAAGCCAATGGTTTCCACGATGGTGGAGTCACCCATATCCGGATTGGCATCCTCCGCAGAAAAGCCCGGGAAGTACAAGCCCTCAGGCATCTCCACCGGGGCCGTGAACCAGGCGTCACCTGTACCACTGACACGGATGCCGAAGTCGGTACCGTTGCGAGACATGGCCGTGACCACACTCGATCCTTTGATATTGCGCGCCGGGTCGGCTATAGCCTTGCCCATCGCCATAGCGATATTGAGAAAGAACTGGTCATTGCCTGCGATGAAGGCCAGCACTTCAGCAAGCGTCGATGAATCGGCGACGTTACCGGCCAGCGCGGGGGCCAGTTCCCGCAGCATCAGACTGGAACAGGCAACATTGCGTTGGTGCATTTCGTCACCCATGGTGAGTCCACGGGCCACTAGCGCTCTCAGCGGGATTCCCTTCGATCGACGAAGGGCTGTACCCATGGCGGGTCCGAACACTTCACGAATCCAACCCAACCGCTGCAACACTTCCTGGTCGTTAGCACCGAAGCGCATGACCTTGCCAAGGCCTTCGTTGATCGTGCAGTAGGCACGGTTACCAAATGTCCGGTTCTCGACCACCATTACCGGCTGACACATAGTCGTGAGTCCCGTCATTGGTCCCACGGCATCGAAATGATGATTTGGCTGGAACACAAACTCACCATCTGTGGCCATGGATTCCGCTGTAGTCAGATCTGGTGCCCAGCCTTCAAAGACGGCGACACCGCAAACCGCGCCGCGCATGGGCCCGCACATACGCTCCCATGTGATTGGTGGACCAGCATGCAGAATCATGTGCTTACTCAACGACGGAATGGCTTCATTGGCCGGCACCACGTCCACCAGTACAGGCTCACCGGTCAACATACGTTGCAGCGCTTCCTCGTTGGCCGCGGTAATAAGGTCAACATCCCCTGTAGTCGCCTGGGGGTGTGAGGCTAATTTTGACAACAGGCTGGCAAGCACTGGATCACCCCCCGCGGGAGGTACCCACTCCATTTGGATCACTCCCGTCTGTTGTGCTTCCAGTTCCTGCGCGAACGACTCCAGGCCAATGTTGATGACCTGCAACGGCTCTTCGAGAAGTTTTTTAATCGGCGAAGAGGTCATCGCGATTCTGTGTTTTCCTGCTTGCGCAGCGCCAGTAGCCAGGATTCAGTCAAGTTCTTCGTAGACGGCATAGGCGGCTTCGACCGCGGCACCAGCTGGAGTGATGTAATGCTGTCGGCGAAGTGTGGCTTCCATCGCGGTCAAACATCGGAACACACTGGACCTGCGACAGACATACCCCATGGTGCCGAGCCGCCAGATCTTACCGTGCAATGGGCCAAAGGACGTTCCGATCTCAATACCGAAATCCTCTAGCATTTCGGCACGCAAACGATCGCCGTCGATACCCTCTGGGATCATGACACCGGTCACACTCACCATGCGTGCACTTGGGTCGCCATAAAGTTTAAGATCCATGGCTTCGAGTCCCGCACGCAACGCCCGACTGGTGATCGCGTGTCTGTGAAACCCCTCCTCCAAACCTTCTGCAAGCACGACGCGGGCACACTCTCGCGCTGCGTAGAGCATACTCGTGGCCTCGGTGTGGTGATTTAAGCGTGCGGGCGACCAATAGTCCATCAGCATCGGCAGATCGAAATAATTCGACCGAATACGATCTCCCGGACCATCGGGCACCCCTTGCGGACGAATACCGAGTTCGATGTGTTTACGCACGTTAACAACTTCCGCGACACGATCGTTGAAGGTGATGGGTGCAGAACCCGGTGGACCGGACAGACACTTTTGTAATCCGGCACTCACTGCGTCGAGCTGCCACGCGTCCACCTCCAACGGATGGCCACCGAGGGTCGCGGTGGCGTCCACGTACACCAGGACACCCGCGTCGCGGCAATACCTGCCGATCTCATCAAGCGGTTGTACCATCGTGGTTGACGTGTCGCCGTGAACCATCGCCAACACCTTGGGTTTGTGTTTTCGCACGGCGTCGACGATCCGATCGGTTTCGAATACGCTACCCCATTCGGTCTCAATCGATTCGACCCGAGCGTCGTAACGCGCCGCGATCTCTTTCAGTAAGTAGCCGAAACGCCCGAAGATCGGTACCAATACCTTGTCACCCGGCGTAACCATGGAGGCCAAGCAGGCTTCGATACCGGCCCGCGCGCTGCCGTCGACCAGCAAAGTCCAGCGATTAAGGGTGCGAAAAACCTGCCGATACAACACCATGACCTCGTTCATGTAATTCGTGAACCGCGGATCGAACTGACCCAACATGGGTGTCGTCATCACCCGCAGCACCTGTGGATAGACGTCTACCGGACCTGGCCCCATAAGCAACCTCGGGGGAGGGTCCAAACTTTCAAACAAAATAGGGGCGCCGTCACCGGGCGTATTACTCATGGCAAACCAACCGCTTCTGATTATGTGTGTGATAAGGCATTGTGATCTTTGAAGTGCCGCAAGACGTGTAGCAGAACATTCGCGCCTACGGCGGCGTCTTCGTGGGTAATACGTTCATCCGGATTATGACTGACACCATCCTTGCAGCGGACAAAAATCATGCCGATGTCCGTAATCGATGCCATCGCCGAACCGTCGTGTCCCGCTCCACTGGGCAACCGTAATGCACGCCAGCCGTTCGCCTCAATCGCACGATCGATAGCCTCCATCAACGATGGGGTGCAGGCAACGTTGTTGGCGTCGTGACTCACTTCGATAGTCGACGCGGCTCTGCGTTGGTGAACAATTTCCTCGACACGCTCGTGTACCGCGGCGAGCATCTGGTTTCGCGCTTCATCAGTCGCCGCACGTATGTCGACAGTGAATCTCACCCGACCGGGGATGACGTTTATCGCTCCAGGTTCCACGCTCAACTGGCCAACAGTCGCCACGGTTTGGCCGAATCCTTTAGCCAGTGCCTCGATGGCAAGTACACACTCGCCGGCGGTGGCCAGCGCATCACAGCGCAGTGACATGGGAACCGTTCCAGCGTGACCGGCAATTCCTTCGATGATAACTTCGAGGCGGCAGGCGCCGGTAATGGTCGTGACTGTGCCGACCGGCAATGATTCATTTTCCAGTACCGGTCCCTGTTCGATGTGCACCTCGAGGTAACCCAGGACCTCATCACGCCGGCGTGCCGCTTCCCCGATTAACTCAGGGTCGAGTCCAAACCGGTGCATCGCTTCAGCCATACTGATTCCTTCCGCATCGCGACGGTCCAATATGCTGCGATCGAACGTCCCAGCGACAGCACGACTGCCAAGAAAGGTGGATGAAAAACGCACACCCTCTTCGTCGGCGAAACCGATGACTTCGATGGCAAACGGTAACCTGATTCCACGGTCGCACAAAGCCTGCACACAACTGATGGCAGTGAGAACGCCGAGTGCACCATCGTACTTTCCTGCTGAGACGACCGTATCTAGATGCGAGCCAACCATCACGGCAGATGCACCGGGTGGGTTGCCTTCGTAACGACCGATGATGTTACCCACCGCATCCTCGCGAACTTGCATACCGGAATCCCGCATCCAGCCGGCAACCAGGTTATTCGCTCGCCGGTGTTCTTCTGTCAGATAGCGGCGTGTCAATCCCGTAGGCGTTTCACTGATCTCGGCGAGCGCTTCTATGCGCGCCATAATTTCAGCACCGTCGATTTGGAAGGTGTGGGTCATGTGATCCATGGATGCAACCTCGGTACAGTATGCGGGCTATTCACTGATTCTTGCATTGAACTCCTCAATCATGGGTTGCCAGATTGTGTTTACATGGGTTACTACACCGGATACCGCCAACAATGCCATCCATCTTGCCAACTCTTCTGTAAAGGTCAACTGAGCGTCTATCGGCAATAATAGCTTTGTCAGCTAATGTACGCATGCCTGTCCCCCTGCGCTTATCAGCGGATGTTGGAATATTACGGGGGTGAACGGTCAATTCTATCTACAACCTACAGAAAGTCTCGTCTGGCCGCTCAACGATTCGATTACGCCTTCGTTTGAAACCACATAGGGCTCGGCTCGGTAATTGTGTAGCCGAGTTGTTTGCCCTCCCGCCGTACTTGCGAACCCACATGTCTATATATCCGGAAATATTTCGTATACAAAGTATTTTCAACCGATTGTATGGAAACGGTCGGATCAGTCAAAAAGTCATTGCTTCTTCTAAATTCGCGACTTCACTGAACTATACTCGCATCTCGATAAAATACGAGCGCTCGAGAAACTGGATAAGATGTTTCGTATCCGTTAAAATTTAACCAAGGCAGATGGAATTCGAAAAGGCGATACAAGGGGAAATACTCATTGCGCTTCGGCGCATTGTCAGGGCAATTGATCTGCATTCAAGACGACTCGTCCAAGAGTTTGGCCTCACCGGCCCCCAAATCGTCGTGCTCAGGGAACTGGTGCACAAACAAAAAATGCATGCAGCAGACCTGGCTCGATCCGTCAGCCTTAGCCATGCTACGGTAACGGACATTCTAAACCGGCTTGAGAAACGCGGGTTTATCAGTCGAACTCGGTCGCATGAAGACCGTCGGCGTATTTTGGTGGCGCCCACGGAACACGCCGCTACGCTGGTGGCAAAGTCACCACCGCTGTTGCAGGAACAGTTCTTGGAACAATTGGCGAATCTTCAGCCGTGGGAACTAACGCAAATCCTATCCGTTTTACAGCGTATCGCCTTGATGATGGACGCCAAGCAGGTCGAAGCCTCACCGATGCTGGCTACCGGATCCGTGACGGCGGATCCCGAGGCAATCGAGATTGTCACCCGCCCGGACGGCAACACAACGGCAAACAAGCTGCTCCCAAAAGAAAACACCTCAACGCAGAGAGATAAGGAATATGACAGCGCACAAACAAAGACGAAAGACACAGTCCCCAATCGCACGCGAAAACGCCGCGCGACTGATGTCAGCAGAACATGACTGGGGTTTCTCGCCACAATCGCAAGACGAAGAAATCCCCGCCCATGTAAGCGAATCTAGATATAAGACTGCTTTAACGAATCCAACCCAGGTTTACGATCGTCCTCGCGCTGTGGTTCAAGACAAATCGTTGGAAAAATCGCAAAAGCTAAAAATTTTAGAAAGTTGGGCAGCCGAAGCGATCCGTCTACGGGAATCAGAAACTGAGGGGTTCGATGGTGACGAAAAGAGTCTGCTTTCTGAAATCAATAATGTGTTGAAAGCTCTAGTAAGTCTGGAACAATCTGATAAAGCAGACGCGGCTTAAACAAACACAGGCTACGTAGCACGAACATACTGACATTAGTTAGGAACCTACTAGAAATATGATTATCTTTCCCGATATAGAAATTCAAAATGGCCAATCGGTAAACCGCATTCGTGGCAAGGAAAACCAGCCAGAGGTTTATGATATAGCACCACTGGACGCAGCCAAGGCCTTTGTCGACGCCGGTGCAGAATGGCTGCACATCATCGATATCGACGGTAGCCTGCAACGCGAACGAATCAACTCAGAGCTGATTTGTGAAATCATCGACACCGTAGACATCCCAGTTCAAGTCGGAGGTGGTATCCGGACCCAAAGTGATGTTGACTGGTGGTTGGAGCGGGATGCTGCGCGAGTGGTACTTGGTACTGCCGCAGTTCTCGACCGTTTGTTCCTCATGGAGGTATGTGGCCGGCATCCCGGCAAAATCGTTATTTCGATTACTGGAAAGGATGGTTATGTGATGATTGATGGATGGCGCACCAAGACATCTTTCACGCCCTTGGAACTAGCCAAATCCTTCGAAAACACAGGGGCTGCGGCTATCATCTATACGGACCTCGATCGATTCGAGAATGGTCAAGCATATGGTTTGGCTTCGACTATTGAAATCGGTACCGAGTTATCGATTCCGCTGATCTCTACAGGGACGGTCTTCTCAATGGATGACGTCTCAACACTCGCCTTGTTGCCCAATATTGAAGGTGTAATTATTGGTCGGGCCTTGTATCAGGGGAAGTTAAACCTTGCCGAAGCTATCAAAACTGCCCGTGCATCATGGGTGGCGCCAGAGTTGGCCGAAGATGGCGTAGCACCAAAGCTTGAGGAAGTGTCGGGTATTCCAATCAAGGACATAGATCATGTCGGTATTTGTATAAGCGATCTTGAGCGATCGATGAGGTTTTACGAAATGCTCGGGTTTACCAACGAAAAGGAAATAGGCCTGACTCCGGACGATCCGGTCGTCATGCGTCATGGCAGCGGTGTCACCATAAACCTGTTGAATCAAAAAGACATGGGCCACATTCACCCTCCAATCGCACTGGAAGTGAAGTCACTGTCTAAGACGCGAGCCTTTCTTGAATACAATGGCATCGATATTGTCGATACCTACGAAGACGATAGCCGCCAAAAGATCTGCGTCAAAGATCCGGACAACAACGTGATTGAGCTCAATCACTATCAGTAGCGAACTTTACGTTCTTTGTTTAGCGCTTAAGGGGAGATGGTGGATGGCGTTAGGTATCCTTCATGCGGTCTCTGTGGTGACTCGAGCGTTGAAATCTTCAATCATTGCATCCCACTGCGGCACCACATCCATGAGTGCATCCCAAAAACCTGGATCGCGTCGAGCATCGAATTCCTCCACGGAAACGCCTTGTTGTTCGACCCAGGTGTAGTAGCCCAGGTTGAACATCCGTTGGCGGTCGAAGCGGTTCGTCTCCACTGTGTAATCGATGGTGGCGCCGAGCAGGTAGCGACCGAAAACTTCAGCCGCGGACAGCTCATCGAATTGGCCTGAAAAACGTCTGCTCACCGTCTTGTCCAACTCCGTGCGATACATCTCAGACCCATCCGTGGCGACGGTGAGGACAGCGTCCGATGTACCTAAATCCATATACTTCGCGTACTTAATGGCGCCGAGCACGTTCGCGATCGAGGAAAGCCCGAGATTCGTCAGATCCTCCAAGGTCTGCGCGTCGACCTCTGCGCGTTTGGATAGATAGGCTTGACCCACTTCAGAATTGAACAGCAGGTTCAGTGAGTCGGTCGCGGCGTCGGACACGCCGACGGCGAAATCTGTATTCAGAACATTGTGGATAAAGGGAACGTGCTTATCGCCGATCCCTTGTATGTTGTGTTCGCCGTAGCCGTTGAAGAGTAGTGTCGGACATTCCAGCGCCTCGACGACGCAATTGTCTGTACCGAGCACCGACTTGAGATAGTCCCCCGCTGCCAGCGTGCCCGCCGAACCGGAAGCCGACACAAAGGCGCGCGCGGAAAGTTGTTTGTTTTTGTTGACGAAACCAAATACCTTTTCCAGGGCCGGACCCGTCACCGTACGGTGGATGACATAATTCCCAAATTCCTTAAACTGGTTGAGAATAACGTTGTCCGGGTCTTTTTCCAGTTCGTGGCAAGCGTCGTAGATTTCCTTCACGTTGCTTTCGGTTCCGAAGGTACGCACGATGTCGGAGGGATCGGTCACCCAGTTTTGCAGCCAACCAAAACGTTCCTCGCTCATGCCCTCGGGTAGCACAGCAACGCTGCGGCAATCCAGGATGCGCGAGATGGCGACGCCGCCCCGGCAATAGTTACCGGTCGAAGGCCAAACCGCGCGATGCCGGGTTGGATCAAACATGCCGGACAGCAAGCGTGGAACCAGACAACCGTAAGCAGCAAGCACTTTGTGGGCCTTGATCATTGGAAAGCGGTTGCCGAGGACAACGATGATCCGGGCATCTACCCCCGTTAGCTCACTCGGCAATACGATATGCTCAGGCACGGACGCGAACTGGCTACGGGAGGCGTCGTTGTGCCAATGCACCCGGAACAAATTGCGTGGATCCGGTGAATCAGGATCGACACCAATAAGCTCGTCGCGCAGGTCCTGAGATATTCCTGTCGGATCTGCCAACTGTGAGATTTTCGGCAAGCGGATATTTTTGCCGCGAAACCATTCTACAGTTCGCTTGTAAGTATCGCTGTCGACAATTTCGTGTTCGAGTCCAATTGGCATCAATCATTCTCCGTAGCAGATCGCCGCACACCTTTGGTTTCTGTAATCAATCGATACGCCTCCGGTTCACGGTGTAACGCAAAATTGAAAATGTTGTCCTGAATCTCACGACATCGGTCGAGGTCGCACGCATGGACGATTACTTCATCGTCCAAGGTTTTGCATTGAGCCACTATTTCACCGGTCGGTGCAATAATGCAGCTGCCTCCAATGAGATCGCACCCTTCTTCCTTCCCTGCTTTGGCAACGCCGACCACCCAGGTTCCATTTTGATAAGCCCCGGCCTGCATTACCAGATGGTTGTGGAAGTCCTGCAGATGATCGTGCTCGGGAGCGGGCGGATAGTGCATCGGGGTATTGTATCCAAGCAATACCATTTCGACGCCCTGAAGACCCATGACTCGGAATGTTTCGGGCCAGCGGCGGTCGTTGCAGATGCACATGCCCATGCGGCCACCGAACCCGTCAAGCACCGAAAATCCCAGGTTGCCCGGTTCGAAGTAGCGTTTTTCTAGGTGTTGAAACGGCCGCCAGGGTTCATGTTCCGCATGACCGGGAAGGTGTACCTTACGATACTTCCCGATCACTTTGCCGGATCCGTTGACCAGTATGGAGGTATTAAAGTACCGGTTTTTTCCCGCTTCGCTCGTTAGCTCGGCATATCCCAGATAAAACCCTACCTGAAGCTCCGTCGCCAGCTCGAACAGAGGTTGAACCGCTTCATTCGGCATTTCGGTTTCGAAGAAGGCCTCGAGCTC
>JASJAT010000001.1 GCA_030066885.1 Arenicellales bacterium
TTCCATACATTGGCGCTGTTTTCAAATCCTTCCCTTACGGGATCGATAACGCAAAATCGATGTCCACTTGGTGCCTCCATAACCACCCATTTTTCAAGTGCGTCGACTACGACTGCACCCAGATTTTGCAATCGGCTCACTTCAGCTCCAATGTTATCGGTCTCGATATCGATATGTACTCGACTTGGGTGGTCGACCCGCTGCAATAGGATTTGTATCTCACCCGGTCGGCTCTCGATCCTGACATATCTGTCGTTGACCTGATCGCCTGGCTGTTCGGCTTTGGCGCCGAGCGCGGCGCTCCAGAACTCCGCGTGTTCAAACAGATCATCGGTCTGGCAATCGATAATCAACGCGCCTAACCGGCTCTTGTGCATGAAATAACTCCTCAAACCAGATATCAACCAGGGAAACAAGTCCTACAGAGTTTGCCAGACTCCTGCTCAGATTTGTACTTATGGCCTATTTGATGAAGGACCTGGCTGTCAAAGGTCAATTTCATTCAGATGGGCTGGCGCCGAAGTGATGTCTGAGCGACTGAGTGTAAAGGACTAACTAACTTGCTATACCTGGGGACAGATATATCGATCTGCCCCCATGGCAGATCTAAGCAGCTCGCGGCAACTTACGCTCTACAGAGGCTTTGTCGTCCGGTCCATCTATGGATGTTTTCGCACCGGTTCCACCATGATCTACAAATTCATTGCGATACTCGCGCACTGTCACGTCGTTATCGCGTGTGGCAATCACCGATGCAATCCCCTGGATATCACCCCGGGTTAAACCGATATCCTTTAAAGTATGGTTACTCAGTCCACGTAAAGTGTCTATTGTGGCCCGCCGCCTACGCCACTGACGAAAGTGGACAAAGGACAATTTAATTGCACGCGGGGCAGCGAGGATACCCCGAAAAACTGCTTCAACAATCTTATGAAAAGCTTTGGACCTTTCTACATGGGCACGTTCAACAAAAGGTCGATAATCGACTCGAGATCCAACCAGTATGTCTGCTAACCAATACATTAAGTACCTCCTTACATATTCGAGACACATATGTTTAAATACATTAGATTGATTTAATCATATATGAGTTAAAATAAACCATTAATGTTATTTTTATGCTATTTATAAGGAAATACAAACGAGAATATGTTCAGTTACACTAAATATTTTCTAATGTATGAGTAGGCGATTACCACCACTTAACAGTCTCCGGGCATTTGAAGCCGCTGCCCGTTATTTAAGTTTCACCAAAGCGGCGGAAGAATTGCACGTCACCGCTGCAGCGGTTAGCCAACAAGTGAAGGCGCTGGAGGAGTATTTCGAGGTCCAGCTATTTCGGCGTTTAACACGCGCTCTGATGCTCACCGATGCAGGGCAGTCGGTGTTACCGTTGCTGCAAGAAGGTTTCGACAAACTAGCAGAAGCCGATCAGTTACTACGCAATCGCCAGGACGAGCGTGTACTCACCGTCAGTGTTCCACCCTCGTTTGGCGCCAAATGGCTCGTACCTCGCTTGGATCGGTTTCGCCAAACCCACCCCGAATTT
Source organism: Arenicellales bacterium (assembly GCA_030066885.1). Taxonomy (GTDB): domain Bacteria; phylum Pseudomonadota; class Gammaproteobacteria; order Arenicellales; family JAANXG01; genus JAHEKE01. Next base: position 1,550 of record JASJAT010000001.1, read on the forward strand.
GATGTCCGCATAGATGCGACCGACGTAAAAGTGGATTTCAAGCGAGACGACACAGATATCGCTTTGCGGTACGGCCGGGGCAACTACAAAGGCCTGGTCACAGAGAGTTTACTGTCTGAGTTTGTCATTCCAGTTTGTAGTCCTGCCCTACTGCACGGTAAACACCCACTAAAGACACCACGCGATCTACGCCATCACATACTATTGCATGTCGAATGGAAGATGGAAAATGAAGCTGCACCGAATTGGCGCATGTGGTTACGTGCCGCTGGGGTTGAAGACATCGATTCTGACCGAGGTCCTCGTTTTAGTCTGGAAACTATGGCAGTGCAGGCAGCCGGCGAGGGTCAAGGTGTTGCCCTGGCATCGAGCGCCCTGGTTGAGGACGATATCGCCTCAGGCAGGCTGGTGAGGCCTTTCCCTGATACAAAAAAACACGAAACAGAGTTCTGTTACTACGTCGTGTATCCAAAAATTCACTTAGAGCGTTCCAAAGTAAAAGCTTTTCGGGATTGGGTGATAAGTGAGGTAAAGTCTTAAGTTTAAAGTACAAAGTTTAAAGAAACGGATTCGGTTCCCTAAGACTTTGAAGATCTGTGGGATTGATTCATGAGCGGTTAAGACTAAACTCCTGCGATCAATCGGCTCCCAGTTAGGGCATTTATTGCAAGTTTGAACAAAACTATACAGCTCGAGTAAAACTCCTTTCTTATCTTTAAACTTTGTACTTTAATCTCTTTTTCATTCTGCACTAGTTGAGGTTTAGCCTATGCCCAAAAGGGACATTAAAGTTGGCGTTATTGGTGCCGGCACGAACACCAAGAAAATGCACATTCCAAATCTCCAAGCCATCAAAGGTGTACAGGTTGTATCTGTAGCAAATCGAAGCCGAGCATCGGGAGAAAAAGTGGCGAAGGCTTTCTCTATCCCTAATGTGGCGGATTCTTGGGAAGACATCATCTACGAGGACGATGTGGACGCGATTTGCATCGGGACATGGCCTAATATGCATGCTCCCTTGACTATTGCCGCTCTGGAATCCGGCAAGCATGTTTTGTGCGAAGCGAGAATGGCAATGAACTCACTTGAGGCGCAGGCAATGTTCGAGGCATCGCGCACGCATCCGAATCTGGTCGCCCAGGTCGTTCCAGCACCGCTTACTCTAGAATATGATCAGACCATTAGCGGGCTCATTGCTGACGGCTACATTGGCGAACTGATTACAGTCGATGCAAGGATAGCCGGCAGCCACTTTCCAGATTGGGATTCCACCCTGAGTTGGCGCCAAGACCGTGACCTGTCCGGTAACAACATCATGTTCATGGGTATCTGGTATGAGTGCATGATGCGATGGGTAGGGACTGCTAAAACAGTCCAAGCGATCGGTCAAAACGTGGTACGACACAGGCTACGAGAGGATGGTAGACGCGTCGCCATGACTATCCCAGACCATATAGACGTGCTATGCACAATGGAACAAGGTGGCCAAATGCGGCTGACCGTGTCAGCTGTGGTGGGGCATTTGCCGGGAGTGGATATATATATCTGTGGTACCGAAGGTACAATCCGTTTACACGACACCAACGGCGTATTGAGTCTGCAAGCGGGGCAACGACGACACAAGAAGCTATCGACTGTCAAAATCCCTAAAAGCAAACGCGGGAAGTGGCGTGTGGAAGAGGAATTCATCAACGCTATCAACGGCCGCGAGCACATTACCCACACGGATTTCGCTACCGGTGTGAAGTACATGGAATGGACCGACGCAGTCACCAAGGCAATGAGGACTGGTAAGACAGTACATTTACCACTGGAAATAGACTACTAATAAAAAGAACACTCTCGCAAAGACGCAAAGCACGCCAAGAAAAGAAATAAAAGAATAGTATCGGTTGATATCTTTGCGAGCTTGACGGCTTGGCGAGAGAGTATTTGGGTATATAGATGGGCAAAGCACATGCTATTTACCCACACACGGGTCAATTAAGCTAGTCACTAGGTATAGTCACCTAGCGACTTTCTTTATTGACATATGCCCATTCTCGCCAGCCCATTAGCAAGGGAAAATATAGACCCAGTTTGATGGGCTTCTGTTCCAGGGCCCAGAGTGCCTCGGCATAGCCCTCGAGCTGTCCCCGATAGCGTTGCTGTTCACGGTCCAAAAATTCATCCAGTTGACCACCTCGATGATCGCTGCTTTTAAAATCGATGATCCATCGTGTGTCGTCCCAATCGATAAAAGTCCGGTCTATTCGAAAATTCTTAACAACACCCGACTGCATAAAGCTCACGGCATACTCATTCTTTGCGTCGCGGTGACCGTCAGCCAGGATCCAGCGTGCGCGCTCGTCTTGAAACACGTTGCACAGTGCTTCATATATGCGCGATGAGGCATCACTTGCCTGCTCATCTGCCACACCAAGTCGACCAAGCTCTAGCTGCCAAATGGGGCGCAGTGACGCGAGCCGTTGCTCATCCCAACTGCCCATTCCGTCCTGGGCTACACGCTCGAGCATGTCGTGAACGATAACGCCAATGTGACGGGCAGTTTCTCCCGCCCATGAAAACTCTATTTCTTCCTGTAGCGACTCAAGTTCTGTTGCACTGTCTAGCCGGGGCACAGAATCCGGATAGTTAGGTGGTCGCCATGCAGCAGGTAATCGCCTCAGAGGCAGAACAAGATCCTTCGTGTATCCAGATTTAAACAGTTCGAGTTGACCAACACGTGCCCCTTGAAATTCTTCGCCAAGCTGTGTCCACAGTTTGGCAAGAAAACTGTGGCTACGAGGTCTGGCGAGTTCACCATTGCTTGTCGTACTCAAGCTTCCGATCAGATGTAAAGCACGTCGGGCACGAGTACAGCCGACGTATAGCAGCCTTAGTGTCTCAAAGTGGTCTTTCTCGGCATGGATGGTGCGCAGGTAGTCGTAGTGATAATCGTGATTTGGACCGACCTCGGCCAGCGGTGCCAATAGCAGGGATGCATCATCCCTGTCCATTTGCTCTTCCCACAATAACAATCGAGGATCGTCAGTCCGTAACTGTCGATGTATACCGGGAATAATGACCGTATCGAACTCCAACCCTTTTGCCTTGTGCAGGGTCATTACCTGTAACCGCTGCTCCTGTCCCGATTCAGCCCGGGCCCAGCACTCACCGACGGCCTTTGCAAAGCCCACCCGGTCTTCCACCCCAACACGGCGGTGGTAGTCGCGCAGAAGGTCTAAGTAGATTTGCACGTCATCGAATTCATGGTCATCGATGCAAGCGGGTCCACCTAACTCTATCCATACGTTCTCAATCCATCTGTGCAAAGGCAACCGCCCCCGTTCCGACAACGCCCTACTGATTGTGCCTACAAATGGTTTTAACCGTTGCTGTCCGTCCTCTGACAATTGAGCAATGTTGGCTCCATCCTGCACTCGCTCCCAGATACAAACCGAACCTGGACCATTGGCCAACAAATGCAGATCACTCAGCGTCAACCCACACCAAGGTGCACGCAATATGCTTAGCCATGCAACACGATCCGCGGGAAACAAGAGAGCACAGGTCAGTGAAAGCAAGTCCCGCACTCCGGGCTGCCAGTCGAGTGCCTTTATATCTACTCCGGAGTACGCTATGCCCGCGTCGTCCAGGGCCGGCAAAATCTCCCGTAAAGTGGAGCGGGCCCTGACCAAGATAGCGATGTTGTCAGTGGGATTGTGCTTCCAGGTTTGTTGAATGAGCTCGACCACATGTTGTGCTTCGACGTTCTCATCTACATCACAGAACGGATGGAACTTCACCCCAGCGTATTGCAGCGAGGTTGCGAATGCATGCGATGTCGTGAATCCCACCGCACCGCGAGCAAGATCAGGAAGAGGTGGAAAGCAGCTGGAAAAGGTAGCGTTGACCCAATCTACCACTTTTGAATCCGATCTAAAGTTCGCCGACAACAACAAGGGTATGGGCTTAAGACTACCAATGCCGTGTGTTTGAACCCGCAAAAACAATCCGACCTCTGCTTCACGAAATCGATATATCGATTGCATTGGGTCACCCACTAAAAAAAGTGTTCTTCCGTCTCCTGCCACCCAACCTGCAGTTAAATGTTGTATGAGTTCGTACTGGGTAAGTGAGGTATCCTGAAATTCATCCACCAACAAATGGTTGATCTGGCAATCCAAACGCAGAGCCAGATCACTGGGCGAATCCAGGGATCCCAATGCCTGATTGGCCCGCATATTGATCTCAGTAAAATCTACCTGCCCTCTTTCGCCAAACAATAGATTGAGTCGAGCTGCCGCCAGCGGTAACAGACAGGTCAATGCGGACAACACCTCCCATTGCCGATCATCAAAGCTCGCATTAGGTATACGGCCGACTCGATTCAATGCCTCTTTAAAGCCATCGTCCCCCACCAGCTGCGCAAGCAACTCGTTCATCACCCGCTTCATCGTTACAGCGGATCGTAAGCCACTCGCTGGAAAACCATTTTTTACGTTGACCTGCCTGCGCCAATCTCCCTTGACTGTAAGCAGTAGTTCACGCAAGCCTCGCCACCGAGGTAGGTCATCCGGACTGGTTTCAACAAAAGACTGCGCCTGATCCCAAGCCGTGACGGTACTATTTGAGTTTGTCTTTTTTAGTTGCGCCGCAGCGTACACGGCGCACTCGACGATTTTGTCCTTGAGCTGTACTGGGACATAGTGCAATGCGGAATCCAGCTCTTGTCTAATGGTTTGCGACCACGCCTTCTCTAACACCGCACGCTTTTGCTGTTCGTCCTTCGCCATGTGTCGGCCTAAATGTCTTAACCACTGATCGCGATATCTCAACATCTCGGTTAAGAGTTCCACCGCTCTGTCCACCTGATTGTCCAGGTGCACAAGCAGCACCGCTACGGCATCACGCCAATCTTTTTGGCCAGCCACTAACAGTTGTAACGTTTCCAAAGCAGCCGTTCGATATAGCTCGCTGGCGTCTTCAACCACCTGTAGCGAGGCACCGAATCCAGACAACCAAGGCATTTGTCGTGTCAACGCTGCGCTCAACGCGTCGATTGTTTGGATGCGCAAGCGGGATGGGTAACGTTCGAGTTGCCAATTGTGCTTCCGATTGTTGGCCCATGCTTCGCGTGCAATCGACCACAAGGCCTGGTCATATTGTGCGGCCAGCTTGGGTTCTTGCGCATCGGTCATCGCTCGAATAACACGCTCGCGCATCTCCGCTGCTGCTTTCTTGGTAAAGGTGATGGCAACTACTTCCTCGGGCTCGCCGACTACACCGAGTAAGGTAAGAAACCTTCGTATCAGTAATTCTGTCTTACCCGAACCGGCCGGCGCCTGCACAATGAAAGACCGGCTTAGGTCCAACGCCCGTTCTCTGGTTGATTGGTCTACCGGTCTACTCATGTCTACCTTGCTGATTCATGCTGACCAAAGATCCTGCACAAAGAGATCACATCACACGTTTGGCATGTTTTGCTGTCTTTAGGTGCAACAACAGCAGAACCCGATCTGAATTGTTCTGCTAGAGCGCTCAATGCCTGCTCCCACTGTGTCGTTAATTCAGTCCAATCCTCTTGCTTGTACATTCCCTTTACAAATCCTTCCGTCTTCGATATCCCCTTGAATGCGCTGTGTCCTTTTCGTAAATGAGCGAATGCCAAGGCACTGATTTCTTTGTCCACACACAAAAAGTAAAGCGGTAGCTGCGGATCATCGGGACGGTCTCCCGACCACTGATCGATCTGGACATTGCGCCCGGTTTTGTAGTCGATAATCGCCCTTTGCCCCACTCCCAATTTGTCTATACGATCGATACGTAAGCCTAGGTCGACTCCGCGAAAATTGACGTTTATTTTCTGTTCTACCTCTTCAACTTCAAACCAGTTTCTATTCGATTCGACAGATAGCCACTCTTCTAACAATTCTCGAAGGCGCTGCCTTTCGATATCCAGTATCGCCTGACGAAAGCGGGAGTTGTCCTTCTGGGCAAACTCATTTACAACCCTATCTATGTGTCTTTGCAGAATCAGCTCGAGCTCAACCTCTGCGAGCGTCTGCAGTTTGTCCCTTGTCTTGAGTTCACGCCATATCCCAGCCAGGGTGGCGTGGACGAGAATTCCACGGTCTGCCGGGTTAAGACCTGGTTCTACATCCGGCATAGCGGTTGCCGCTAACCGGTGGTGTGCGAATGCCCGGAACGGGCAGGCAGCCTGGTCCTTAAAAATTGCTGCGCCACCACGCACCGATCCACTGCCCAGAGCTGGCCCTTTCGAATCGTCGATTGCCTCCAACGAAGGTGCCGATTTCTGTATGAACTGGGGCAAACCAACATATTCTGTCGATCGAGACGATACCGGCAGGTCCCGATACACCGGACTCAATTGCAGTACTTGTTCATCGCTCTGCCGCGGGAAGCTGACCACGACATATTCGGCTGAATCGATCAAGCGGCGAGCCACTGTTTGCGCTTTTTCCAGTTCATACTCTGCGATCGATCCCGGTAAACCAAACCGGCGTTGAAGTTCATATGGTAAGAAGGGGTTGAGCCGAAGCGGTGGAGGCCATGCCTCGTCACTCATGCCAGTCACCCATAAATGGGAAAACTGCATTCCGGACGCTTCCAGCACACCCATGATCTGTACCGGTGCGACTTCCCTTCTCGGTTGAAACACACGCCTTTGCGCCATCTGCTTGATGCGTGCGAGCGCTTCACCGGAGCTGAGTCTTGGTGTAACGATGTTCAAGCGAGCGAATCGGCTTAGCAGCTCACGCCATGCTTGGACAGTCTGGTATTCGCTACTGCTCGAAGTCCGCTCGCCCGGCCAACCAAATATAGACAACCATTGAACAAATACCCGGGCCCATTCCGAAGGATTTGCCCTCCCTTTTGGCTTGAGCCGGAGCGCTTCGTTGAGACATCGCACCAAATCCGAAGCCGGTAAATGCGATTTTTCGATGAGCCTTAATAGGCCGGCCAGAGAGACCTGATTCCACCCGAGTTGTCGCAAGCGCAGGTCAACGCTTGCCCGTGCGAAAAGTTCGGTGGCGCCCCCGGAAATGAAAGGGGTGTGTAAGAGTCGCGTAACATCCTGCAGGGGCTTCGCCCCCGACACGAACCCGAGCAACGTCAGCGCTGCGTCGACCACGGGGTATTCCGCCAGAGGCCTGCCTAACGATATATGAAACGCACGCCTTCGGTCGTCATCAAATGAAAGCGACTGTTTCGAATGCAGTTCTTGATCGAAGATGATGTCGATTTGGTCACGATACCGTTCCAAACCATCTACGATGATCCCTATCGGACCGATTGTCCCTTTATTTAGCAGCTGCTTTGCCCAATGGGCAGCAGTTTCAAACTCCCGGGGCCGGTCTATACACGAAATTACCTCTTTATGTTGATTGACTGTGGGCGGCGCTACTTTATCGAAACCAACATCAGCCGCTTTTAGTGCACGTATTAGGCTCTCTTGATTGGGTAGCCAGTTATCAAAACCGATAAACAGGACATTGTACGTGGGAAGCCAACATTTACTCTCTACCTGCTTTTGTAGCAGGGTGCTGACCTGGCAGATCGATAACCAGCCATTTATTTCCATATGCTTGGTGAATTGGATCGCCCACTCATAAAACGCTTGCGTATCCTCGACATGAGTATTTTCAAGGCGTTCAAGTGGTATTTGCCAGTCGTGGATTAACCTCCAGGTGTCTTTTGCTGCCCTTGCCGTGGCCGAAGTCTGCAACAGACCATAGTTTGAACCTTGCTCCATGAACTGTTGAATAACCCGTTCCCAAACTTGTGTTTCCTGTTGATCATCTAAAACAACCATTTCGCCCAGAGCCGGATGGATTCGTGCTAGACGTCCCCATTCACCAATAATCCACTCCTCCCATGTTGCGGCCCTGGGGGTGTTCCACGCTTTTAGCCCCCGTCCCGACTGGAAGTCTGCGTATTGTTCAAGCAGGTAATGAGACAAACGACGGGTGCTGGTGACTGCAAATGCGCCGTTCGCCAGTTGTTCAAATACGTGATGCATACAACCGACCTTCAGCGATTGGGCCCACGGATGCGAAACCGGTTATCACAAGTTTCCCCTCCGAAAATAAGAGAAGCAAAAGTACTGGGAGGCCAGACGGCCCACAGATTTATTCTGCCATCATCGCGAGGACCCCGGACTCGTTCCGTTAACGCTCGCAATAACGAATGATCGAGTTCTATTTTCACAATGGGATTGCAGTGGATACTATGCGCACCACAAGCCGGATCTACTTTGATAAACTCACCCGTCATATTAGGCCTCATTCTTGATCTTTTTCGAGATAACCTTCCGGATAACTGTTGAATCTGGCCCGCAGGCTATTATCAGGTCCCGGCGGAATGTCAGTCGGCCAGTGAACCTCCAAACAAATAGAGCCACATCGTACGGTAAATTCTAAAGCCCGAGTTATGAACGAAATGAAGTTTAGCCCAGGCCAGCGCTGGGTCAGTGACACCGAAAGCGATCTTGGATTAGGGCTAATTTCTTCCGTGGATGGTCGTATGGTAACCGTTATATTTCCAGCAAGTGAAGAACAACGCACCTACGCAGTCAACAACGCACCTTTGTCACGCGTTCGTCTAAACGTGGGAGAAATAGCACAATCCAGTGAGCAGTGGGAAATCAGGATAGCGGAAGTCAAGGAAGAAGGAGGTATGCTCATCTACACCGGCATTCGCATTGATAACGGCGAATTTACGCGTCTACCTGAGACTCGACTCAACAGCTTTATTCAAGTTGCAGATGCAAAGAGTCGTCTGCTAAACGGTCAGATCGATACCAACAAGTGGTTTAGCATAAGGCTATCGAGTCGAAATATGCTGGATCGGGTGCAGAGTACCAAAACCTACGGTTTGAGCGGCGCCCGAATCAACCTGATCCCGCATCAATTGTATATCGCCCAGGAAATTAGTGAACGGTTTGCACCAAGAGCCTTGTTAGCGGATGAAGTAGGTCTTGGAAAAACCATAGAAGCCTGTCTCATTCTGCACAAACAACTTCTCACTGGTCGGGCACAGCGAGTATTGATCATCGTACCCGAACCGTTGCTGCATCAATGGCTGGTCGAGCTTTTACGCAGATTCAATTTACGTTTCAAGCTTTTTGATGAAGAGCGCTGCGCATCAACGCAACAACTCGATAAAAATGTGAATCCTTTCGATACGGAGCAACTGGTTCTCGCACCGCTGTCCTTATTCGATTCGGAACAACGGCAACGTGAAGCGTTGCTTGGTCACTGGGACCTGGTTATCGTGGATGAAGCCCATCATATACGTTGGGATGAGAACACGCCTACTCCGCAGTATCAGTTCGTTGAAGCTTTGTCCAAAGCAACACCCGGTTTGCTGTTGCTAACCGCGACCCCGGAACAATTGGGCGAAGACAGTCACTTCGCCAGACTCCGTTTGCTTGATCCGGATCGCTTTACCGATTTCGATGCCTTTATGCAGGAACAACTGGATTACCGGGCGATTTCCGATGTGGTTGATCAGTTGATCTCGACCGAATCTGTCCCGAGCAATAGTACTCTAAACCTTGTAAGCGGATTGCTAGACGAAAAGATCAGGAGCTTTAACACCAAAGAGCGACTTGATCTCATCCGGAAATTGATTGACCGACACGGGCCCAGTCGAGTCTTGTATCGCAATACCCGTGCAAACATCCAAGGGTTTCCAGGGAGGGTATTGCACGCTCAAGCTATGCCCAAACCTGAACAATATGAAACTGCGCGCAGCGGCGGCTCCCTTTCAGAATATATTCATCCAGAGTTAACCAGACCGAGATCCTGGATCCACTTCGACCCTCGCGTGAGCTACCTCGCGGAGAAATTGAAAGGGTTAGCAAATGAAAAGATCTTGGTTATTTGCGCATTAGCCACCACAGTCGTTGACTTAGAACAGGCTTTAAGAACGAAGTACGGCATCCACTCAGCAATGTTTCACGAAAACATGAGTATCGTCGCCCGGGACCGGGCTGCTCACTTTTTTGCCGACCACGAGGGGAGCAGACTATTGCTGTGTTCGGAGATTGGAAGTGAGGGCAGAAACTTTCAGTTTGCACACCATCTCGTTCTATTCGATCTGCCCCTGTTCCCCGATTTGCTAGAACAACGCATAGGGCGTCTCGACCGTATCGGGCAAGCTCAAGATGTACACATTCATCTGCCATACCTCACCGACGATGCGCAAGAAGTCCTGTTTCACTGGTACCACCGGGGATTAAATGCCTTTGAGCAAACCTGCCCAGTCGGCCAAAGTGTTTATGAAGACACGGAAACCGAATTGATGGACGCATTGACCCTTGGCAACGCGTCCGAAGCATTTATAGCCACAACCCATTTACTCTATCAGCAGAAAATTTCCGCTCTGGAACAAGGTCGGGACCGGCTACTTGAGATCAGCTCCTTCGACCGAGAGGTCGCAATTGATATTGTTCGGTCTATCGAATCGATAGACACCGACCTACCAACGATCGACTATCTGGGGGAGGTGTTTGATTTATACGGTGTCACATTTGAGGATAAACAAGAAAAGACATACATCGTCCATCCCAGTGATCATATGCAAACAGCACATTTCCCGTTTTTAAAGAGCGATGGGATGACCGTCACGTTCGATCGCGCCACGGCGCTAGCACATGAAGATATTGAATATTTAACCTGGGAACATCCGATGACCCAAGGCGCGATGGACTTGGTGCTTACCAGCGATCATGGTAAGGCAGTTGTGATCGGAGTTGACTCAGACTTGTTGCCGCGCGGTACTATATTGGTGGAAACCACCCACGTTCTGGAGATTACCGCACCCAACGCCCCTGAATTGAGGCGTTTTCTGAATACAACCACACTACAATTTCTTAAAGATGAGGCGGGCCGTGACCTGAGTAAACTCGCTGGAAACAGCAAGCTTTTCCGTAACGTACAAAACATAGAAAGCGTCGTGGCCAAAAGGCTGATCGGCATCAAGCGAGAAAGCATCACCGCGGTGATGGAGGAAAACGAACGCGACGCTAAATCCACATTTGCAGACACGATCGAGCATGCAAAGTCCGCACTTACCGAACAAACACAACTGGAGCTACAAAGGCTGGAGTATTTACAGTCGATAAACGCCAGCGTCAGATCCGAGGAATTGCATTTAATACGAAAGCAACTTAGTCAGTCATTGCAGAGTTTTGACAACGCGCAGCCGAGACTGGATGCAGTGCGTCTCGTTGCCATACTGTGAACTTTAGGGGTTGTTAATATAAGAATATACTGATAGCATTTATGCGGGTGCAAAATTGCACTTGGGCTAGTCGGGAAAAGTAGTTTTCACACTGGAGATTTCACTCAGGGGACTCGTGATGAAACTAAAAGACCTGATAAACAGGCTTGCTTTGGTAGTTACTATTTTTGTATTGAGTAATACCCCAGCTTGGCCACTAATAATGTAATGTGATAACTTTTTTCTGATAAGGGGCCGGTCTCAGACCGGCCTTTTTATTTTGCGCTGCAGTGAGACCAAGGCGGCTGGGCAATCTCGGAAAACGTGCGAGATGATTCTCGCCAAGACGCCAAGCTCGCAGGTGGGAGCGGCGCCCTCGCCGCGAGATCCTTGGTTCCCCGCATGCGCGGGGACTGCGCTTGGCGTGCTTTGCGCCTTTGCGAGAGTGTTTAACTTTCAACTTTGAACTCTATACGCTCTTGTCTTCTGAATCGCGGCGAGGGTGCCGTTGCTACCGAGCGTTTTCGCCGGGGCTTTCAATATACCTGGTAACCAAATCAACTAAAAAATCTAAATGCTCTTTATCATCATTTAGACAGGCGATGTAATTGAACTGCTCGCCGCCTGATTCCATAAAAAGTTGTCGATTCTGCATGTCGATTTCCTCCAGGGTTTCAAGGCAATCTGCAGAGAATCCGGGACAGGTCACATCCACGCTTTTAACGCCTTGCGTCGGTAGCGCTTTAAGTTGCTCATCGCAATAGGGCTTTATCCACTCTTCACGACCGAACCTGGACTGAAACACTATAGTCCATTGATTTTCCACAAGATTTAGCTGACTGGCTAGTAACTGGGCGGTCTTATGGCATTGTCGCTCATACGGATCCCCGCCGCGAACATAACGTTCCGGAATCCCATGGAAAGACATGACTAAATGATCGCCTTGAGCGTTTTTTCGAACCTTGTCGGCCAAGGCATTGATGTACCCCGCGTGGTCATAATAGGCACTGACAAAATGGATTTTAGGCACCCAACGCCATCGCCTGAGGTAACTCGTTACCGCATCGAAAACAGACCCTACAGTACTGCCAGAGTATTGTGGGTAGAGAGGTAAGATAATTAAATTACTAACCGAAGCTTGACGTAACCGCTCTAGTCCATCAGGGATTGATGGATTGCCGTAGCTCATTCCCAACTCCACTTTAATATGATCGTTGTAACGCTCCCGTAAAATACTATTCATTCCTGCTACTTGTGCATTAGAGATAACAAGCAATGGCGATCCCTGTTCGGTCCAAATTTCCTTGTACGCCTCTGCGCTTTTTGATGGTCGAATGTTTAAGATGATTCCATTTAAGATTAACCACCATATCCAGCGTGGAAACTCCACAACCCTTGGGTCGGAGAGGAACTGTTTGAGATAACGACGAACACTCTTTCGGTCGGGCGCATCCGGTGTTCCGAGATTGACTACCAAGACGCCGGTAAGGGGTGGTTGGTTAGGGTCGAATTCAGTATGACCGACGTAGCTCATTGATTAGTTATCAGAAAGTAAAGAGTAGAAAGTTAAAAGTATAAAGATTAAAGATCAAAATCCGTTTTTTAACTTTAAACTTTTTACTTTCAACTTTTAATCTATGACGCAAAGTCAATGCTCCCAAATATCTATGATAAAGCCTGGCGTTTTTCTGTCTTGGTAAGCCGATACAACCGTGCCGGTCGATGCGAGCGTTTTCTGCGAAAGTGTTCGGTCTGCTCGATGTGCTCTTGAGCCAGAACTTTTTTTCTGAAGTTCCTTTTGTCCAATGGCGTACCCAGAATGGTTTCGTAAACGTGCTGCAATTCACCCAAGGTAAATAGCTCTGGTAACCCTTGAAAGGCAATCGTCGAATACCCAAGCTTGGAGACTAAACGTTGTCTGGCGACGGATATTATCTCGGCGTGATCAAGATAGAGCTCAGGTAATTCTGTCACACTGTGCCACTCGATGTTTGGAGACTGAATAAAACCTTCCGCTTGCTGAGTCGGGATTAAGGCGAAATAAGACACTGTGATTACACGGGATTTAGGATGGCGGTCGGGGCGCCCAAAGGTATAGAGCTGTTCAAGATTGACATCCCTGATTCCGGTTTGTTGGGCCAGTGTCCTCAACGCACAGTCCTCTAAAGGCTCTACAGGTCGAATATATCCCCCGGGCAGTGCCCAATCGCTTTTTTTAAAGGTCTCCGAGTATCTCTGCCTTAATAACACCTGTAGGTGATCACGACGCACGGTGAAGACGACAATATCTGTGGAAACATGCAGTAACCAAGCGGTGGAAGTGGGTAGCTGAGTTAGTGTGTCGATCACACCAACAGGGTAGTGTCGTTAGTACACTATTTCAAGGGATTATCTTGAGCCCACTTCTCTTTTCTGACTTCGAGGATTTGCTCGTATTCTTTTTCGAAGGTTTGCTGCCAGGATGTAACGATGTCGTTTGGAACTTTAGGGGCACCCCACCGAGTCGCCTTCGCAGACCAGACTACCGCTTCCTTTATATTTCGTTTAACTCCCGTTCCGGTGGTATACATCCACCCGAGCACACGATGTGCGGGCTCATAGTTGTCCTCGGCTAGTTTTTTTATCAGCCGAACAGCTTCAGTAAGCGCGGGTTCAGGTCCGAACAACAAGCCTAACGCGAGGTTGTATTGCGCATCTGCAAGGTTCTGATCCGCCGCTTTCCTCAACCATTTAAATGCCTCTGTCATGTCACGCTCAACACCTTCCCCGTTAGCGTATGCGACAGCCAGTTTAAGTTGTGCATCGGCATAGCCGTACTTTGCTGCATAAATATGCTTCTCGATTGTCGTACGGGTGTCATCAACTCTGCCATAAGTTTCAAAACCCGCTTCCTTCTCTAGCTCTCGAGCGCGGGTTAATTTTATTTGAGCTTCCTTCAGCACCTCCTGCAAATATCGGTGTTCAGGCAAGATGACCAATCCGTTCTGAGCTGAGGAAATGGCTTGTTCATACTTTCCGGCGACCGACTGAGATCGTGCGATTTCTGCGTACCGATCTGCAATACGTTTTAGACCGTTTCTTGCGTCGATATTACCCGGATCAATCCTGAGTATGGCCCTATAGGTATCGTACGCATTGTTGTCGGCCGGTGTGCTTAGCCGGTTGTTTTCAATCTGCTTCTGCGCGAGTTCTAATAGGGCGCTGACATCGACGGTGTCACTGGTTTCGATTGTCGTCTTCACCTCCGTTCGTGGAGCGGTCGCGTTGCCCGTGTCTATACCGGCTCGGGAGACGTCTACCTCGCTGATATTCTCCGTGGACGCAGATCCGGAAGTATCGCCGCCTTGTAAAGCACTCCCCTGTTCTATGGCTTGGGGTGGGGTTGGGGTGACTTCTTTAGTGATTTCAACGGGTTCGGTGATGTCTTTGGTGTCTCCATCGATTTCTTGCGGACTGATATCGACTTTAGTTGGAGCGACTATAACGGGTAGTTCTTTCTGACTTAGTTCAACACTCGTTGCGCTTTCGGCGCGAGTCGCGCCAACTGGAGCTTGGTCTGCCACCTCCTCCGAAGGACTGAACAAACCCCAAACGACCGTACCAATGATGATCAAAGATCCTACGGCGATGCCACCCCAGACAAAAAACGACAACAGCGTAGTTATCCTCTTCTTTGTTGCCAAGCGTGGTGTTGGCGATGCCTGCTTTTTGGCCGTGCGTGCAATCCGCCTGGCCTCAGCTTGACACTGCCGAATACGTTTGAGCAAGGTAGTGCTGTCTGCGATCCTGTTTATCGGATCCTTCGCCAGCATCTCTTCAAGTAACGGTTGCAAAAAACTTTGTTTGTCTGGCAGTTTCGGTATCGGATCATTAATGTGTGAGTACAGAACTGCTACGCTTTCGTTGCCCCCGTACGGTGCACGTCCGGTGATCATCTCGTGCAGCACAATGCCCAGGGCATACAGGTCTGACTGGGGACTTGCGCCCCGCCCATCTGCCTGTTCGGGGCTCATATATCGAGGAGTCCCAACGATCATACCGGCGCTGGTAAGTTGGGTATGATGTGCGTTTGATTTAGCGATGCCAAAGTCGGTTAGTACAGCTTCCAAGGTATCCGCATCGCGAAACATGATATTTTCCGGTTTGACATCACGGTGCACGATACCTTTGTCATGAGCGTACTCGAGTGCCGAGGTGACCTGGTGCAAGATGTCTAGCGCCTCTTCTACCGAAAGCCGATTTTTTATGCGCCGTTTCAGGCTGCCGCCTTGCAGGTATTCCATTGCAATATAGTGGTTATACTCATCCACCGAAATGTCATAAATAGTGACGATTCCCGGGTGATTGAGCTGCGCTATGGTTCGTCCTTCTCGAATGAAGCGATCGGTAAAATTGGGATCCGTGGTGAGCGCGGGAGACATGACCTTGAGTGCCACTTCTCTCTGCAGCGACTCTTGGACGGCCAAATAAACGGTTGCGATACCACCACGACCCACTTCGTGCAGGATGTTGTAACCGGAAATCTTTACAAGGTTTACCGCAAGTTCGCTATTCATCGTATCCTAGGAGCCGCCTTAGAATAAAAGGATAGATTTTTCCAATCTAAGTTGCAAAAAATCCTGATAATCAAGCTGTAGTTACCCCATGGGATACTCGACGTATCCGAAGAGATCAAAAGTCTAGACAAGAGTCAACATGTCAACATCGAATCAGACAACAACACCTGGATGGCAATTTTGGGTCGATCGCGGCGGCACCTTTACTGATGTTGTGGCGATCAATCCACAAGGAACAGTGGTGACCCATAAGCTGCTATCAGAAAATCCTGAAAAGTATGCCGACGCACCATTGCAAGGGATACGAGATGTATTGAATCTCTCCAGCCGAGAGCCTATTCCAACTCACTTGATAGAGGCAGTAAAGATGGGCACGACGGTCGGTACCAATGCACTGCTCGAGCATAAAGGCGAGCCGACTGCCTTAGTAATCACCAAAGGGTTTAAAGACGCACTGCGCATAGGGTATCAGCACCGTCCAGACATATTTGCACTGCATATAGATTTACCGAGCATGCTATACAGCCAGGTAGTCGAGATCGATGAACGCATCGACGCCCACGGCAACGTCGTTGCCCCGCTCGACATCGCCAAATCTAGCCAAGCTCTGAAAGACCTTCGTGAAAACGGTTTCAATTCCATTGCCATTGTGTTGATGCACGCTTATCGATACCCGGAACACGAGAGAATGCTGGCGAATCTTGCACGAGAGTTAGGCTTTGCACAGGTATCTGTATCCCATGAAGTCAGCTCGCTGATGAAATTAGTGAGTCGCGGGGACACGACCGTTGTCGACGCGTATTTGTCACCCATACTCGGACGCTACGTACAAACAATCGCGTCCGAATTAAGCGGGACCAAGCTTTACTTTATGCAATCAAATGGCGGCCTGGCTGACGCGGCCACATTTAGAGGCAAGGATTGTATTTTGTCTGGTCCTGCTGGTGGCGTTGTGGGCGCAGTGGCCACGGCAACTCGGGATGGTTACGAACGAATTATCGGGTTTGACATGGGCGGTACGTCGACCGATGTGTGCCACTTTAACGGAGAATTCGAGCGAACCCTCGAAAGCGAAGTTGCGGGTGTCCGCATCCGCGCACCGATGCTTCGCATCCATACGGTTGCAGCGGGTGGCGGTTCCATTGTCCGTTTCGACGGTGCCCGTTTCAGAGTCGGACCCGAATCAGCGGGGGCGAATCCGGGTCCGGCTTGTTACCGGCGCGGTGGGCCGCTCACGGTAACAGACTGCAACGTGATGCTCGGCAAGCTGATACCCGACAACTTTCCAAAGGTATTTGGTGATAGTGGCGATCAAGCCATAGACGAAGTTATTGTCCAACAAAAATTCGAACAACTGGCGGCTGAAGTTAATAAATCAGCGCAGAACAAATCTACTGTACACCAAATCGCTCAAGGCTTTATTGGTGTCGCAGTCCAGAACATGGCGGCAGCCATAAAGAGGATATCAGTGGAACGCGGTTACGACGTGTCTCAGTATACGTTGTGCTGTTTTGGCGGTGCCGGTGCACAACACGCATGTCTGGTAGCGCAGGCACTGGGAATGCGCAGGGTATTGATCCACAAGCACGCCAGCCTGCTATCGGCTTATGGTATTGGGCTGGCAGATATCCGGGTATTGCAAGAAAAGACCATAGAACTGTCTTTGGATCACGCTATTATTGCCAAGCTTGACATAGCGTTCGACCAGCTTCTCCAACAAGGTAAACGTATTCTTCGTCAGCAAGGCATAGAGGAAAGTCGTTTCGAAGCCTTGAAGAAAACACACATACGTTATGCTGGTACCGATACGGCTCTCGAGGTTAACTACGGCCGTAACCCTGAGCAACTTGTCCGTCATTTCGAGGAGCTCCACCAAAATAGATTCGGCTTTGTCGATCCCACGCGTGAGGTCATTGTCGAATCCGCCTCTATCGAGTTGATCGTCCCGATGAAAGCACCAGGCACCGCATCGAGAGAGGCAACTGCAAAAACTTCTGGTGCCTCGATAGCTGAAGTATTTTTCGACGGTGCCTTCCACCAATGCGGTGTCTACCAAAGGGACGCTTTGCCAACAGAAAGCTGGATTATTGGGCCAGCCATTATCATTGAGCCAAACAGCACAATCGTAGTGGAACCAGGTTGGCACGCTCAACTCACAAAATCCGAGCAGCTTTTACTGGAACGGAGTACAACAATCAGCAAGAAACAAAGTACTGGCGCACAAGCCGATCCGGTAATGCTGGAGATCTTCAATAAACTATTTATTTCCGTAGCTGAACAAATGGGTCACACCCTGCAAAACACGAGCTACTCGGTAAATATGAAAGAACGGCTTGATTTCTCCTGTGCAGTGTTTGATAGCCAAGGCGGCTTGGTGTCTAACGCACCACATATGCCCGTTCATCTGGGATCGATGGGCGATACCGTTATCAACGTTATTAAACAGCGACATAATGATATTCGACCGGGTGACGCGTATATACACAACGCACCGTACCAGGGTGGCACTCACCTGCCTGACATTACTGTAATCAGCCCCGTTTTCAACAAAACGAATACGGAGCTTCTGTTTTATGTCGCCTCGCGCGGACACCATGCAGATATTGGCGGCATTTCTCCCGGCTCTATGCCGCCATCGAGTGTCAATGTCGAACAAGAAGGAGTGCTGATCGATAATTTCCTCGGAGTGCGCGGCGGGAAATTTCACGAGAAAGAATTGGTTGATTTGTTGTGCAGCGGGCCATACCCGTCGCGCAATCCCGATCAGAATATCGCTGACCTAAAAGCGCAGATAGCCGCTAACGCCAAAGGTACAGAGGAGCTGCATGGCATGATCGGGGAGTATGGGTTGGAGATAGTCCAAAACTACATGCAGCACGTCCAAGCCAACGCGGAGGAATCTGTTCGCAAAGTAATTGATGTGTTGAAAGACGGTGCTTTCACTTGCGCGCTGGACGATGGCAGCGCCATAAATGTTCAAATCAGCATAGATCGCAGCAAGCGTACAGCACACATAGATTTCTCCGGTACGTCCACACAGCAAAAAAGCAACTTTAATGCCCCATCGGCAGTATGCCGCGCTGCTGTGTTGTATGTTTTCCGCACCTTGGTGGCTGATGAAATCCCACTTAACTCCGGATGCTTAAAACCCCTCGACATCGTGATACCAAAGGGATCCATGTTGAATCCCGAATATCCCGCGGCCGTGGTCGCGGGAAATGTAGAAACGTCCCAAGTTATAGTCGACACGTTATACGCTGCCCTGGGCGTCAGAGCTGCGTCCCAAGGCACGATGAACAATTTTGCTTTTGGTAACGATACCTACCAGTATTACGAAACAATCTGTGGTGGAGCGGGAGGCGGCAATGGATTTCCCGGTACTGATGCGGTGCACACCCATATGACTAATTCCCGGCTAACCGATCCGGAAGTTTTGGAATGGCGGTTTCCAGTACGCGTAGATGAATTTCATATTCGAAAGGGTAGTGGTGGTAACGGGCAACAACGTGGAGGGAATGGTGTTATTCGGCGCATTCGATTCTTACAACCTATGACCGCATCTATTTTATCCAATAGACGGTCGACCGAACCCTTTGGTCTGGCCGGTGGTGGATCCGGTTTTACAGGTATAAATCAGGTGGAAAGAGCCGATGGGACAGTCGACAGACTAAAAGCTTGCGGTCAAGTCGAAATGGCTCCAGGTGATGTGTTTGCTATAAAAACCCCGGGTGGTGGTGGTTTCGGTCCGGCTTGAAACAGAAATTACTATAAACCGCAAAAAAAGGCCGCCAACTGATATTGGCGGCCTTATTTCCTGAACAACACTAGAACGGCAGTGGGATTCTCATCCCCGCCGGTTTCTTTTTGCTAGCGTTTTTTTTTGAGCCCTTTTTCTTAGTAGCTTTTCTCTTTGTGGCCTTCTTCTTAGTGGCCTTCTTTTTCGTGGCTTTCTTCACGGCCTTTTTCTTCGTGGCCTTTTTGACAGCCTTTCTCTTCACAGCCTTTTTCTTGACTGCCTTTCTCTTCACAGCCTTTTTGACTGTCTTTTTCTTAACGGCCTTTTTCTTGACAGCCTTTCTCTTCACGGCCTTTTTGACTGCCTTTTTCTTCACTGCCTTTCTCTTGACTGCTTTTCTCTTGACTGCTTTTCTCACAGCGGCCTTCTTAACTGCTCTCCTTTTTACAGCTTTTTTGACCGCCTTTCTCTTTACTGCCTTCCTAGCTACTGCTTTCTTAGCTACTTTTCTTTTAGTAGCCTTCTTTGCTGTTTTCTTCTTAGTACTTTTCTTGGCTGTTGCCATGACGCGTCTCCTCTTACATTAAGAGTTTAAGGGTTTATTGCTATACAACGTTGTACAACGAACAATCCCCCCGCATAACCTCGCCAAAAACGCTAGTAAGAAATCTATACATGCGGATCTACGGAAACACGGGGGAAAAGACGGAAGCGCAGTGTGACATTACCAAACGAACAGATCTTTGACCCGTCGTATATTGAGTTCGGTTTTTGTACACTCGCCAATTTTGTCTGTTGGTTTCGATTGATTTATTTGTCTGATTCGAAACCCTACATCAAAGGTTTGTAAACATAATAGTTACTTTAACCTTAAAATCAACGCCAAATATATGCACGCAAACAGAAAAGTCAAGCATTAATAAAAAAAAATCTGCTTTTTTTCTAAACATACTTACAAAAAAACAATGTTTGAATTAGCAATAGCAAACGTTAACTCAAACTGTCGTCGTTTTATTGTTGTTAACTCGTTTGTATCCCCTCTAACAAACAAATAAAAACTTGTTACCTTTTTTATACAAAACGTAAGCAATCTGTATTCAAACGCAAAGGTATACCAACGTTATAGAGTTGTGCACACTCAGTTGAAACTTGGTGTCTAGTCCGGATTCACGTTTGCTGTTCGAATATCGC
Source organism: Arenicellales bacterium (assembly GCA_030066885.1). Lineage (GTDB taxonomy): Bacteria > Pseudomonadota > Gammaproteobacteria > Arenicellales > JAANXG01 > JAHEKE01. The sequence goes on from JASJAT010000001.1 coordinate 22,265, forward strand.
TCTGAACACAACAAACTTCTTTGTGGTGGAAATAACGATGAGGGATACGAAAGGAGTTTTTCTTCCGTGCGTCAGACCCGCGTTTCTTAAACTTACATTTACGACTTTCGTGAATTTTTGAATACGTATAGTCACACAGTGACACCTATCACGGCGTGGCTAATGAATCGGAAAGCTGCCGGTCAGAAAACGTTGGAAAAACGGGATACTCAAGGGTTTTTCTTTTGCATCGACACCTTTCCTTGATGGGGCTTATGCCGTCAGCTTTCGATAAATATCGGAAACTTTCAACGGTAGCTTTCTAATCTCATCTATTAGCACGTAGTTCACCGCACCGTACATTCGCGGTAAATAATCCCTCGCCTCCGAGTCTATCGTTATGCAAAAGGGGTGTATCCCCTCATTTTTGGCTTCGATTAAGGCCTGTCGAGTGTCTTCAATCCCGTATTCACCCCGGTAGCCGTCGTAATCGTCCGGTTTACCGTCTGACAGTGTTATCAAGAGCTTAGTCCTGGCATCCACGCTTCGTAACAACCAAGTCAAGTGCCGGATGGTGACTCCCATTCGGGTGTAATCCTGTGGTGTCATCCCGGATATTCTTTGCTTAACCTTGTCATCATAGGCCTCCTCAAACGTCTTCACCCGATACAATTCGCAACGTTTTCGAGTCATACCCGAGAAACCATAGATAGCGTATCGATCACCCAAAACCTCCAATGACTCGCATAACAACACTAGAGCCTCCCGCTCCGATTCGTTTATCCAGCCCTTAGTCGACCCGCTCATGTCCACCATAAACACAACAGAGAGGTCCCGCTCAAGTTTGTTTAATTTCACAAACAGTCGATCAGACATTTCCAGTCCTGCCAAGTCATCTGCGAAAGCTTCGACGACGGCGTCTATATCAACGTCATTCCCCTGCGTCTGTTTTCTTAACAGCTTATCGTTTCCGCGTAATGCTTCAAACGATTTACGCATATCACGAATCAAATGCGAATATCGCGCCAAGGTGTGATCAACAAATTCTGGATCCTGTGGATGCACGTCGAGTTCGCGTAGCACACACCAATCCTTGCGATAGTGTTGGCGACGACAGTCCCACTCTTTATAAAGGTAGGCGCCCTCTTCATGGTAAGTTCCCATCCACCCATCTTGAGCACGCCGTTTACCATCGCCTTTCTGGTACCCGCCATTTCCTACCGGGGATAAGTAATCATCTGGAATATCACCGAAGTCTTGAAAAATAGAGCGTGCAAGAGTTTTAATCTCAGGCGGGATGATGACTGGCTGGTTATCTATGCTTAGTTCGAAACCGGTGAGATCACCTGCTGCAGTTAGCTGTGGCCGCAGTTCAAGATCTAATGGTTTCTGTCCTGACGGACGCTCGATATTTCTCTTTGCACCTTGCTTTTCCCTAGCTTCAACGAGCGCATTTTGAAACTGCAACTTTTCCTGCAACCGGCGGTCTTTGATGCGACTTTCGGTTTCCTCGACTAGGATCTCACCTTGGTAGCAGTAGTGTTTTGGCAATCGGCTGGCCGTACCGAACAGAGAACGGAGCATTTCATGAGTCTTCGAAACATCGTTGGGCAAGGTGCATAGCTCATCGATATGGACCTGCCATTCGGTTGGATATTCAACTTCGCCGAGTCTACTCTGCAACTTCATCATTTCCTCGTACATCACGTCCAGTTCATTGGCGATACACGCGTTAAGGCGTATGGTTTCTAGAGCATGGAAAAGTCTTCGCGCCTTCTTCGTGTCATCAAACTCGCTAATGACAGTAGACAAGGCAGGAATATTTTGACGTAAGGCGAACGTACCGTACTTATTCTGCGCCCAAAGATAGGTGACTGTAGCTTTAAATAGTTTAAAGTTTTGCTCGCGGTCGTTGAAAACCGAGATCTTTTCAGGCAGGTAAACCATCTCCGTGTCTGTATAGATAGTATCTGCGGTTGTTATGGCTAGATTTCTTCCTGATAAACCACGTAAAAAGTTCTGTAGTACACCTGCGACTTCTTCGAAAGCTACACTTGTACTTTCTTCCTGTGATAACTCGGCATATTGTTCAACACCCTGAATTTCAGCGCACCCAGGATACAACCCCCTCTTGTCGTACGTATCCATGGCATGGATCAACCAGGCTTCAACATTCGCGCTATCCATAAGTTTCAGCGCCTTCGCCGCGTATGCTGCGAATTGGTACCCCATTTCCGAGTTGGTCTTAACGACCACACTTACCCAATGCAAAACGAATTCCTGCTGCGAGCGCGTGAGGTCGGCTAGAGCCTGGGCTGGCTCCAAGGCCGTACGGCATGAAGAGAGTACCGGTTCCAGATATTGTCCAAGGTGTTCTTCCAACTCCTGGACAGTGAGGGCAGCGTTTGACACTTAAGAAAGCTAGGCCCGGCTGCCAGATCGAGGCTTGTATGGACTGCTCACGGATGATGCAGTGCTAATAAAGAGCACGTAATCTCTCCTGGAAACGGCGCGAAATACGTTAAGAAAAATACGTCTAACAACAGACATGACTTCATCCTTTGTGGCTAGTGGATATCTAGAAAAGAGTGCCGCTGAGTTCTTGTATCGCTTGCAACATTTCTTCATCATCGGTCAACGCTTCTGCGATTGCGACACGACAGGCTGTTTTTGGGTCTACTCCAGAGACGATTAGTTTTGCAGCGTGCACTAGTAATCTTGTACTTGCACCTTCATCTAGTCCATTCCCTTTTAAATTTCGAGTCATCCCAGCGAATTTAACTAACCTTACTACTACCGACTCATCCAAAGACGATTCGCTCGTAACGATTTCTTTCTCCAATTCGGGTTTTGGATAATCGAACTCGATAGCAACAAAGCGTTGGCGTGTACTCTGCTTGAGATCTTTCAGAACACTCTGGTATCCGGGGTTATATGAAATCGTCAGACAAAACGTGTCTGGCGCCTTCAATACCTCACCTGTCTTCTCGACCGGCAGGATCCTTCTGTCATCTGCCAGCGGGTGTATGACCACGGTTGTGTCTTTTCTCGCTTCCACGATTTCATCCAGATAACAAACTCCACCAACCCGCACCGCGTGGGCTAGCGGGCCATCTACCCATTTGGTTTCACCGCCGACAACAAGAAAACGTCCCACCAGATCCGACGCCGTAAGGTCATCGTGGCAAGACACAGTGATAAGCGGCCGCTTGAGCCTCCACGCCATATGCTCCATGAATCGTGTCTTGCCACAACCAGTGGGACCTTTTAACAATACCGGGATCTGGTTGCTGCAAGCCGCTTCGAATATCTCAATTTCTTTTGCTTGCGGCCGGTAGTAAGGCTCGTCTTCGACTAAGTATTCTTTGGTTGTTAATGCCTTTGCTTCCATATAAGCCTCACACGTCACTTAAGTATGTCAGATGTAGTATCTAGTAACTAGTTACTAGTTCACTAGCCACTACATTGAGAAACTGGCTAGAATCCACAGTTAAGTCACCGGGTTACCAGGATATCGACCCCTCTTTTTTACCGACATTCAAACATTCTATGAATTCTATACAGGCACTCACGTTCGACTTAGACGACACTTTGTGGGACATAGAGCCTGTGATTGTAGAGGCGGAGCGACATGTTTATGAGTGGCTGGCACTAAACTGCCCGAACGCTACCAAAGCGTACACTTTGCATGACATGCAAAAGATTCGCATACAAGTTGCGGAAGAATTTCCTCACCATGCCCATGACTTCACAGAATTGAGAACGATTACGTTTCGAAGAATCCTTGCCACCACTGGCTACGACGACCACTGGGTGGATGAAGCATTCGAACAGTTCATGGCTATGCGAAATAAAGTAGAACTGTTTCCCGATGCTCTCCCCGCACTCGAAAAGCTTGCTGAACTTTTTCCCATTGCCAGTGTGAGTAATGGCAATGCAGATTTGTCTCGAATAGGGATACGCCACCATTTCACAGCTACCATTACGGCGAGGGACCATGGCGTGGCTAAGCCACACAGGGATTTATTCTTGGCGGCGTGCCAGGCACTTGGCTGTGAACCTGGTGAGGTACTGCATATAGGTGATCATCCGGATCATGATGTATTGGGCGCGGCTAATGCCGGTATGCAGACGATATGGTTAAATCGACGTGGTGATAGCTGGCCGCACGATAGAAGAGCAGACGCGGAGGCGAGCGACCTCTACCAGGTGTTGGAGCTTTTAAACTTATAAAATCGAAACAAACGGCATAACAGGAACAGTGATGATTGAATTTTTAACCGAGTACGGACTATTTCTAGCCAAAACAGCCACTATTGTAGTGGGAATAATCGCGATTATTGCAACGGCTGTGGCGATGTCAAAGAAAGCAAAAATTCCGGAAAAACTCGAGGTGCAAAACCTTAATGAGAAGTATGAATCAATGGCAAATGTACTCAACGCCCAACTTCTACCGAAAAAAGAATTAAAGCAACTGGCAAAGCAACAAAAAGCAGAAAAAAAGGCCCGTAAAAAGCAGATTGATACTGCCGACAAAAAAAGAATGTTCGTTGTCAACTTTCACGGCGACATCAAAGCGAGCAACGTATCTTCTCTGCGGGAGGAAATAACAGCTATATTAACTACGGCTAAACAAAACGACGAGGTACTGGTCAGACTCGAAAACACCGGTGGAATTGTCCATGAGCATGGTCTGGCCGCATCGCAACTACAACGGGTGCGCGATGCTGATATACCCATCACTGTGGCAGTGGATAAGGTTGCTGCCAGCGGCGGTTACATGATGGCGTGCGTTGCACAGAAAATAATCGCCGCTCCTTTTGCAGTAGTGGGGTCGATTGGCGTCCTCGCACAACTGCCGAATTTCAATGAGCTATTAACCAAACAAGGAATTCAATTCGAGCAAGAGATGGCCGGAGAATATAAGCGCAATGTTACTATGTTTGGAAAGAACACTGACAAAGAACGAGCAAAGTTGCGCGAACAGATCGAAGAAACGCATGGCCTATTCAAGGATTTCGTAGCTCGTTATCGACCAAATCTGGATATGAGCAAAATTGCAACTGGTGAACACTGGTACGGGACTCGTGCCCTAGAGCTCGGATTGGTAGACGAACTCATGACCAGCGACGACTATCTGCTCGAAGCTAGAAAAGATGCTGACCTATTTGAAGTCACCTACACAGCCAAAAAATCCGTCACAGCCCGCTTACTATCAAGCGTGCAGTCTGCGTTGGGACGATCCAAAGGGGATTTATTCGAGTACCGATATCTTTAAAGAAGGGGGACAGTATACTTTTAATGTAAAAGTCTCGCGGTTCAATTCTATGTGATTTATCGTCACTCGAAGAAATATCAGCTTCGGTAGCTAAAAAGTATACTGTCCCTGGTTTAGTACGATGATCCGGTTTATTCGCTATGCAAAGTCAGCAACCGCTCATCTCTGCTCAAGGCAATAATATCCGCCAAAATCCACGACGCTTCGCGGCGTAGGATGTTGTCTTCATCCGTGTTCTCACTCGGACTACGACTTGCCGGGTTGCGTTGATCATCCAGGCTACCCAGTTCAGGCAGTCCTTGTGAACGACGATAGTGGTTGAGCCGTTCAAGGGCACTGTTAACGTTGTTCTCGCGAGCCTTGCGCCGCTCCGATTCCAGTAGACTGATGGTCTCCTGCTGTCGCGCTTGTCTGATTGCTTCAGCTTCGCCAACAAGGTAAACAAAACCGGGATCTTGGCCAATCCTGAGCTGGTGGTTTTTTCGAGCGGCTTCAACCGCCTTTTTGTTGATGCCTCCGATACTATAGTTGGCGGGCCGGACCGACGCCCAGGGCAAAGCATTATCCAACGATCGTTCACCCTGCTCTTGTGAGTCTACTGCCGTTGGGAAAACAATATCCGGAACAATACCGCGGTGCTGAGTACTCTCGCCATTGATTCTGAAAAACTGCGCGATGGTGAACTTGAGCTGACCTAAGTCTCCACCTTTAAACCGAGCGAATCGATTCAAATCAACCAAACGTTGAACCGTACCTTTGCCGAACGTGGGTTCTCCGATGATTACTGCTCGATGATAATCTTGCATGGCCCCGGCGAAAATTTCCGATGCAGATGCGCTATTACGGTCCACCATCACTGCAAGTGGACCCGCGTAGGCGATCTCAGGATCGGGATCATCGTTTATGTTAATTCGCCCGGAAGAATCACGAACTTGTACAACTGGACCCGACCGAATAAACAAACCGGTTAGCTCTGTCGCCTCTGCTAGAGAGCCGCCTCCGTTTCCGCGCAGATCGATAACGATACCGTCGATTTCCCTAGCGTTTAAATCACCCAATATTTTTCTTACGTCTCTGGTCGTACTTCTAAAATTTTTATCCCCTTTTTCCCGACCTTCAAAGTCAGTATAAAACGTCGGCACGTTTACTACGGCAATGTTGAACGTACCATACTCAGTCTTTGTTTCGATTATCTCGCTTCTTGCCGCTTGTTCTTCGAGTTTTATTTCATTTCGCACCAAAGTGACGGTTTTGCTGGCGCCATCCGCGGACTGACCTTTTGGTAAAACCAGCAGCCTTACTATCGTGCCTTTAGGTCCGCGGATCAGATCAACAACGTCCCCAAGTCGCCAACCCACTACATCGACAATTGGCTCTTCACCTTGTCCGACACCGGTTATGCGATCATCCTCAACCAACTGTTTACTCATCGCCGCGGGGCCACCCGGGATGACTCGACGCACGACGGTGTACTCGTTTTCAGTTTGTAACGCCGCACCGATCCCCTCTAGCGATAAACTCATCCTGATCTTGAAATTATCTGACGCGTGCCTTGAAAAATAGGAAGTGTGGGGCTCGATAGTTGCAGTGTACGCATTGATGAACATTTGATAGACATCGTCGCTGTTAAATTGTTGGATTCGGTCAGCTAAACGCTGATAACGGCGACTCAAAACATCAACGATCTCATCACGTTCGCGTCCACTCAAAGTTAGGTTGAGCGAATCGTTTTTCACCCGCTTGCGCCAGATTTCATCGAGTTCGGCCTTACCCTTAGCCCAAGGAGCTGCGCTGCGGTCTGGAACGAATTCTTCCGACACGCTGAAATCGAAACCTTGTTCAAGCTGACTGAGGGCAAAAGCCACACGCTCTTCTAGTCGGAGCCGCAAGCGCTTGAATATCTCGAACGCGGCGTTCAATTGCACTTCTCGTAACGCGTCGTCGATACGATGCCTGAATTTTTCGAACTCCGATATATCAGAGGCCACAAAGTAACTACGATTTGGGTCCAGGGCCTCCAGGTATTGTTCCAGAATGAGCTCGGACTGGGCGTCGTTTAATGTCCGATTCCGATAATGGTACCGACCAAGAAATTGAACGATCAATTCGGTGGCACGAAGCTGATCTTGGGAGGCATGAAGTTGCGCCGGATCAGTGGGAATCACTTTGGCAGCGGCATTAACCGCGACCAATCCCAACGCAAGCAATACAATCAAGTGTGGCTTGAGACGATACACGAACGTTCCTCTATGTTCCCAACATGGATTTCGGCGCGGGGGGTCGTATAAATATAGAACAGATGACCAACCTCCCGCCAGTATTAGGTTTATAAAATCTCCATATTTCTTTGTTTTCGCTATTGTCCTGTATTATTGGACCAGAAAAATGCTGATTTCCTCACAAAATGGCGTATTTTACCTTGGAAAGTCCCATCCTCTTAGAATGCGCTCAAACTGCTAGATAGGCAAATATGCTCAGCTACGAAGACAGGCGGGATACCCTGATTTCGAGGTTCAATGGAACAACGGATACGGTACGTCTTGGCAAGGATACCTCAAATTTGTTTAGAGATCGCTCGCAAACCAGGCAGCCGTTACTGAATGTTCGCTCGTTCAATCACGTACTTAACGTTGACCGCGATCATCGCTGGGTGGAAGTGGAGGGTATGACCCCCTACGCTGATCTGGTGGCAGCAACCCTTCCTCACGACTGCATGCCTTGTGTAGTACCGGAACTCAAATCCATTACCATCGGTGGTGCAGTGTCTGGTGTAGGTATAGAGTCAACGTCGTTTAAATACGGTTTGGTTCACGAGACAGTACTGGAGATGGAGGTACTTACAGGCAACGGTGACCTTGTGATTTGTACGCCGAACAATGAACACCGAGACTTGTTCTTCGGCATACCCAACTCATATGGAACTTTGGGTTACGTGCTGAAGCTGAAAGCAAGCACCGTTAAAACCAAACCTTTTGTCAGACTGGAACATATCAAACACACCGACGCAAAAGCTTATTTCGAACATATACAAATACTCTCTACACAAGATATAAGTTTCCTCGACGGTGTCATGTTTGAGCCCGGCAATTACTATATATCTATAGGCAACTTCACCGACGATGCGCCTTACCAAAGTGACTACACCTATAACTACATGTACTACCAATCGATCAGGGAGAAAGAGGTAGACTATTTGACTACCCGCGATTACATCTGGCGGTGGGACACGGATTGGTTTTGGTGCTCAAAAAATGTTGGCGCACAAAATCCGCTATTGCGTCCTCTATTTGGACGCAAACGCTTGAATTCCATTTTTTATACCAAGGTCATGCGCTGGAATACTAAATGGGGGTTTACTCGGTATTACAACCGATTTAGAGGCATTCATACCGAGTCGGTAATCCAAGACATCGATGTGCCTATCGATCGTGCGCACGAATTCTACGAGTTCTTTGATGAGGAGATAGGCATTCGCCCAGTGTGGATTTGTCCCGTCGTTGCTTATAACAAATCCGCTGAATATCCACTGTTCCCGATGGACCAGAACGAAACCTACGTCAATTTCGGTTTTTGGGATGTTGTTCGCGATAAGGAAGCAAGACTTACGGGGTTTTACAATAAGAAGGTTGAAGACATAGTGGAAAAATTGGGCGGTATAAAGTCACTTTATTCAGACGTTTATTATTCAAGAGATAAGTTTTGGCAAATTTACAACCAAGAGGCATATCAAACGCTCAAACGTAAATATGATCCCAATAAACGTCTAAAGGACTTATATGACAAATGCGTGTTGAGAAACTAGCAAGGGCACTACCAACACTAGCCCGTATATGCATCAGGAGCCCGGATGATGGCGCAGGACGGGGTTGATTGGGCGCCGGGCTGGAAATCAGGACATAGCTGTAGCTATGGCTTGAGTGAAGCCCAAGCCCAAGCGGGCCTGGACCAGACAGGGCCGGGGTAGGCCGATCACTGGAGCAAACTGTACCCATCGAAAGATCAAACATTGAGTTAATTTAGTCGTTAATTTAGGAACTTAATGAAACACACGGCCGCCTTGGTGCAATATGCGGGCTGATATGTCGTCGAGCAAATACCAACGCATTTGGGATGTAGTCGCAGAAATACCCTATGGGAGAGTCGCGAGTTACGGCCAGATTGCTCGTATCGCGGGTTTAGGCGGACAAGCCAGACAAGTTGGGTACGCCTTACACAGCACGCCTGATGGTTTGGATTTACCCTGGCACCGGGTAATCAACGCGCAAGGGCGCATATCGTTCCCCAAGGGGAGCCCCAGCTATCGACGTCAACGAGAATTATTGGAAGCGGAGGGGATTGAGTTTAGCAATGGACGTCTAGACCTAACGGCATACCGGTGGCAGCCCGGTGACGCAGAATTGCCGAAGGAATACCTTGAGGCCGAACAAAACGCAAGAAAATTCTCGCCAAGACGCTAAGCTCACAGTAGTGGTACACGGATATACCGTGAACGAATCTAAGGATGTAAAAACAAAATGGTCATTGCGGTACCGCGTCCCCCGGACTCAATCCGGGGGGCCGCGGTAATCCAGAATAGTTAAAAGAATGACAATAGAAAGTTTAAAGAGCTATTTTCCAGAAAGCTGTTCTAGGTTTTGATATTTCCTTTTTACTTTAAACTCTTAACTAACTTCTTAGCGTGCTCTGCGCCTTCGCGAGAGAACATAATGTCTATGTTGTGCTGTTATGTTCGACTACCTAGTAGAAGGTCTTTTGCCTGGTTTATCTTCGCCGCCAAATAGGTTGAACCACCTCGATCCGGGTGTAATTTCTGCATCAACCTACGATGAGCGTTGGTGATCTCTTCATCGGTAGCTTTTGCTGTAACACCAAGTATTTCTCTCGCTTCTTGCTCGCTCATCGGGCCGTCACTAATAGTGTGGCCTTGTTCTGCGCCAGGTTCGCGCCAATCCTCTCCGTACACACGGTCTAAATAAGCCTCCAACAATGCAAAAGATTCATCGTCCTGTTGTTTATATTGGCGCAACAGCCTTTGCAATTGAGGCAGATCGAGCTCGGACAATCGCTTACCCTTAAGCTCTCCTTCCAAAATTTCTCCGTCCATCTTACCGCTGTCATGCTCCAGCGTCATACGAAGAAAACGAGAATTCACTTGCGACGTTTGCATCTTGGCTGGCCCACCGGACTGGTATGCACCGGCCGCTCGTGAGCTCTGAATATGACTATAGAGCTGGCTCAAGATTGGAACAAACCGGAGAAGCGATAAAATGCGGCCCAAGAATGGAAGGGCTGCGGCGACAGCAGCGAATATCCAGTTCAACCTTCCGGTAGCCGCCAACAATACGATTGCTACGATTGCAAACCATAGCGTCCCTCGCCGCAAGTATTGAGCAACTTTCTTGGGGTCCTCTTTGAGCAACCAATGGATAAAAACGACGGCCAAGACGACGACGATAAACAATAAGACCAGTCGACCCATCTAGCTAGCCTTTGTGCAGCTGCTGGGTCAACAAGGCCAGTGGCCCTTTTTTCCCCTTACTGTAGTCCTCTAAGGCGCGACGGCCGCCAGCCGCATAGACTGCAACCGCACTCAACAATTCTTTCAGTTGTGAAGCGCTGTTCGCATCAAATGGACAACAAGCACCTCCACTCAAACGAGCAATCTGTGTGAAGGCTGTTGATGCGGCCGGGTCATTGCCTTCATGAAAGATAAATACCGGTACGTTTAACACCCCCAACTGGCCAGCAAGATGACACAACGCATCGACATTTTCTTCCATACAGTCTCCGACAAAGACGAGGGCGTGGACCTTTTTCTTCTTTGTCTCCTTGATGGTGTGCTTGAGCACTTTGAAAATTTGGGTCAATCCCCCCAGGCAAAATACACCGGTCATACGTTTTAACAGGTCGTGGGTACTGGTAAACCAAGAGCTGGAATTGAACTCGCCGTGACCACGATAGAAACACAGTTGAACTTCAAGTCCTCCCAGGCTTTCGGTTTCCAGAAACATGTCGCCTTGAATCTTACAAGCTCTATCCCATGTCGGCTGCCTACTAGCGGTAGCGTCCATGGCGAATATGAGACGACCACGCTCATCGGCAGCCTTAAGCACGGGCGTCTTGGCCGCTTGCTGAAGAAATCTATCTATTTGTTTCCGAGATGAGGTTGTAGGTAGTTTACGGTCGCTCATTACGTCCACACAATAATCCGGCTAACTGGGAGTGTACACTTTACTGCTTTTAACCATTTTATCAGGATTACTTGCAATCCGGCGTGATAACCAACGCAGTAACAATTGATTTCGGTTAAATCGTAGAAGAAAGTGTTACTTGTTACTTGGGCTCTGAAATCTATTTTTCAATAGAAAACTGGGATCTAACTGCATAGGTAGAAGTTTGCAGCTTTGTGCAATACGCGGTCTAGTTCCAGCTACTGTCGTGATTGCATATTTCTGGTACGGTTAGTGTCGCAACGAGGGTCGATTCTAACTCGCTTGTAGTCGACGTTGTGACTTCTATTTGTTTGGTTTGAATATTTACGGGCGTAACTTGATGAATAGCAACTTAACTGCATCGCTGCTAGATTTTTTAGATAAGTCTCCGACACCCTATCACGCGGTCAATAACATGGCCACACGATTGGATGATGAGGGTTTTGAGCAATTGCCAGAGAGAGATTCGTGGTCTTTACAGGCGGAAAAGCGGTATTACGTTATACGCGGAGGTTCTTCACTCGTTGCTTTCGTGACCGCCCTGCAAGACCCTGAAGAGGTTGGCATCCGCATGGTCGGTGCGCATACGGACAGCCCGTGCCTTAAAGTCAAACCACAACCCGAGATCGTAAACAACAAATACCTTCAGCTTGGCGTTGAGGTCTATGGCGGAGCGTTATTCAATCCTTGGTTTGACCGTGATCTATCAATGGCCGGACGCGTGACATATCTGGATGCGGCGAACGAAATTTATAGCACCCTCCTGGACTATCGTGAACCGATCGCGGTTATACCTAGTTTGGCAATCCATTTAGATCGAGAGGTTAACAAGAATAAAACTGTCAATCCGCAGCAACACCTGCCAGCGATCCTATCTACTCACGATAGTGATGCTAAACCGGATTTTCGGGACATGTTGCTATCAAAGCTAAAGCAGGAGCAACCCGAAGCGAAGGCGCAAACCATATTAGATTTTGACCTGTGTTTGTATGACTCCCAACTACCGCAGGTTGTTGGACTGAATCATGAGTTTATTGCGAGCGCTCGTCTGGACAACCTGGTTAGCTGTCACATCGGATTGTGTGCATTATTAGACAGCAGGAACACCCTACCGGCGATGCTGGTATGTAATGACCACGAAGAGGTTGGCAGTCAATCCGCAATAGGTGCACAGGGCCCGTTTTTGCGCTCAGTGTTAGAACGCTGGTGTGGTTCCACCGAAAACTATCAGCGGGCTGTGAACAGATCTATGCTCATCTCGGCGGACAATTCACACGGTATACACCCCAATTATGTTGATAAACACGATCAAAACCATGGCCCCTTGTTAAACGACGGACCGGTAATCAAAATTAACCACAACCAACGTTACGCCACAAATAGCATAACCAGCGCGATCTTTAGACAGTTATGCGAGCAGCACGACATTCCGCTGCAAGTCTTTGTTAGCCGTACGGATCTAGCGTGTGGTAGTACGATCGGACCACTTACATCCAGTGAGGTGGGCGTACAAACCCTGGATTTAGGTATCCCGCAGTTCGCCATGCATTCCATCCGTGAGCTGTGCGGAGTACAGGACGTAGACTATTTATACCGGTCCCTGCTTGGTTTTTACGCGTCGGAGATTTTATTGTAAAAAGGTCAACCCACTTCGCGGGTTGTGCGAAATTCAATATCGGGCCAGCGTTCCTGTGCCAGCTGCAGATTGACCCGATTGGGTGCTATATAGGTTAGGTTGCCGGAACCGTCTAGTGCCAGATTTGCTTCAACCTTATTTCTGAATTCCTTCTCGACTACCGCATTGTCACTACTTACCCACCGGGCGGTTGCCACTGGAACGGATTCAAAATTGCATTCAACGCCATACTCATGCTGTAGTCGATGTGCAACCACATCGAATTGCAATATACCTACCGCACCCAGAATAAGGTCATTGTTGACCAATGGTCGAAACACCTGCGTTGCCCCTTCCTCGCTTAACTGAACAAGACCCTTTTGCAATGCCTTCGCTCGCAACGGATCGCGCAAGTTCACACGCCGAAACAGCTCCGGAGCAAAATTAGGTATGCCGTTAAACTTGAGTGCCTCACCTTGGGTAAATGTGTCTCCTATTTGGATCGTCCCGTGGTTAGGCAGTCCGATGATATCGCCCGCATAAGCTTCCTCCGCTTGACCACGGCGAGCAGCCATGAAAGTCATGGCGTTGTGTATGGCTATATCCCTATTCAAGCGAACATGCCTTATTTTCATACCTTTAGAGAATCGACCCGAAGTAACGCGTACAAAGGCAACGCGATCATGGTGGGCGGGATCCATATTTGCCTGAATCTTAAATACAAACCCAGTGAACTTGTCCTCATGAGGCTCTACCGTTCGCTCCCTGGTTGTATAGGTTCTAGGTTGGGGTGCGTATTCAACAAAATTGTCGAGCAACTCAACGACCCCTAAGTTACTTAACGCAGAGCCAAAAAACACCGGCACCTGCCTGGCTGCGCGGTACGCGACCAAGTCGAAACTGTGACTTGCACCTCTAACCAATTCCATGTCCTCGCGTAGCTGATCCATGTCTTGACCGAGTACCTCTTCCAACTCTGGGTTATCCAATCCTTGTACAAGCTCATCCCCAGTACCGTTTCCACTGCGGCCACCGAATAGATGTACAGTGTCGTCGTATAAACGATACACCCCTTTAAATCGGGAACCCATTCCTATAGGCCAAGTCATCGGGGCGCATTGAACTTTGAGAACAGACTCTATTTCATCTAACAGATCGATGGGCTCTCTCCCCTCGCGATCGAGTTTATTAACGAAGCTCATTATCGGAGTATCGCGTAGACGACAAACTTCCATCAGTTTGACCGTTCGTTCTTCGACACCTTTAGCTGCGTCAATTACCATTAAAGCTGAATCCACAGCTGTCAACGTGCGGTAGGTATCTTCTGAGAAATCGGCATGGCCCGGTGTATCCAACAGATTGATTACTCGATTGTTGAACTCGAATTGCATCACCGAAGACGTCACCGATATACCGCGCTTTTTTTCAAGCTCCATCCAGTCAGATACCGCATAACGGCTTGCTTTGCGGGCTTTCACGGTGCCCGCCAATTGGGTGGCTCCGCCGTATACCAAGAAGCGTTCGGTTAGGGTTGTTTTGCCGGCGTCCGGGTGTGAAATTATCGCGAACGTACGACGCCGCGATACTTCTTCTTTCAAGATCGACATAAAACTATCAGTGTAAATCGGGCGCCGGATTAAACAGTCTTAGATCTTCATTGTCAAAGGGCGCGCGAGCCTGTCCCTTTGGAATGGAACAGAAGCCTTGAACACTACTCGGATACGCGACCAGAACCATAAAATCCTTTTTAGAGTCCTCGCAAAACCATTTTTTTGCCATGAATTAACTTTGAAAAAAACCCTTGCGTGACCTAAGCTTACGTGAACATATTACAAAATGTGTAAAGCATGGCTAAGGTGGGTAATCATCAAGATATTCCTTGTCCCGTCGGGGTCGTAAAGCGCAGTGAAGCCCCCTTGATCGAAGAGCTATTGGCAGATAAAGAACAGACTGACTATTCAATAGCTATCGACGAATTTGGACCCAAAAGAAAAAGACTTCACAGGGTTGGTTTACCTCTGATCATATCGCTTTTAGGCCTACTCGACGTATTTAGGCTTACCAAATAGATAGTCGAAATCTCGAACGGTAAGCCCTCCATTCAGGGTTTCTTTTTCAGGGCCTTTGGCCCTCGACGCTAATTTCTCTGGTCTGATAGAATCCGCGGGCCCGCGCCCCTCGGGACGCGCTCCAATTCTGCTACTACCTAAAATGTCATTTCATTCAGGACGTTAGACTCAATGCGAGGCACATTCGCCGGACTTTTTTTTATCACGCTGACCACGCTTCTACTCGAACTCACCCTGATTCGAGTATTAGACGTACTGTGGTACCCCAATTTCGCCTACATGATCATTACCATGGCCATGCTGGCATTTGGGCTTGCCGGCGTTTACACATCGATTCGACCGCCAGTCGCGGTTGCCCAGGCGGCAAAACGGTTATTCTGGTTATCGATATTCTTCTGCATTTTTACGCTTGCGCTTTTTCCAATTCTGAACAACGTCACGATTGATTTCAATCAACTCGCCGTCAAGCCGCTTAACAGCGTAGCCCACTTCGTCGTTATCTACATCGCTCTTGCGATACCCTTTTTCATCGGTGGCATTATTCTTACCACGATTTTTACTCTGCACGATAAATACATCCAGAAACTTTATTTCTGGGATCTGTTGGGTGCATCTATTGGATCGGTAATGTTGGTTCCATTACTACCTAAGGTCGGATCTGCCGGACTGCTGTTGGTATCGGCCGGTCTGGGCGCCCTTGCTGCGACTTTTTTCGCGTCTTCCAAAACTCAACGGTTTGCAAGTGTGGCGATAGCCTTTGTCTGTGTTTTATTACCGTTTGCCAAAACGGACGGATATTACGATTTCAACTTCCACATGGATAAGAGACATATCAAACAAGTGGAAAAGCGAACCGAAGTCACTATCTGGGACCCTATTTCGAGAATCGACATAATCGACTACAGGCCAGGAGTAAAGTGGATTGCATACGACGGCGGCACGCAGACTAGCTACTTCTATGACTTCGATGGGGACTTCGAGAAACTAAGAGAATCTCTACCAGAACAAGCCAGGCAGCATTTTTGGGGGAGAATAGTTCTACTTTCTCACTACCTGAAAAGGGACACCGAGCAGAAGGTGCTGGTAATCGGCAGCGCCGGAGGCCAGGAAATCAAGGCCGCCCTTACCTACGGTGCTTCCGAGGTCGACGGCATTGAGCTGGTGGGTGCTGTGGTTGAATTGGGTAAAGGGAAATACAGCGAATATATAGGCAACCTGTTTAACCACCCGAAGGTTACGAACATAAAAGGAGAAGGCCGCACTTTCTTACGCTCTACCACCAAAAAATACGACATCATTCAAATTATGAGCAACCATACGAGTTCCAGTATCGCCGCCGGTACTGGAGCTATGGCCACCAACTACCTTCAAACCGCCGACGCATACAAGGAGTATTTCACGCATTTGACCGCAGACGGGATATTACACATCAACCACCACGTTTACCCGAGGATGGTCACAACTGCCGCCTTGGCGTGGAAACAAATGGGAAGAGACAATTTTAGGGACCATGTGTTGGTATTTGAGATACCGGGTGTGCAAGACAATTTACCGACGTTACTGATCAAGATGTCACCCTGGACCGAGAAAGAAGTCTTGGAAGCAGATGCCTTCATGAAAAACAAGCTGGTCGAGAAACCCGCTCAATTTGGAGAAGGCTTCCTTAGCGCGGACTTCTACGGCGGTGAATTCCCACCCGAACTTGCAGACCGAATTGACTATCGAGTTGCACCGGTGACAGACAATCAGCCCTATTTCAACCATATTCGTAAAAAGATGCACCTGGTTAAAACCGATCGAGAGAACTTTATGAGCAAATCGGTATCGAAGCTGCTGAATTCGAGAATTCAAGCCGGCATACCGACAGATGTCATTCATTTCTTTGTGAGCGGGGGAACTGCTTTGGTGCTGTCATCCATATTCCTGTTTGCGCCGCTATTGTTTTCCGAAGTCGGCCGGTCTCAATGGAACAGAAAAGGCAGCTTCATACTTTATTTTTCCTGCCTGGGTGCGGGTTTCATCATATACGAGCTCATATTCATACAAATATTTATGAAACTCATAGGCTATCCACTCTACACATACACCACCATTGTGTTTACGTTTTTGTTTGGAGCCGGCCTGGGTAGTTATTTTTCCTATCACTGGAAACTTTCCCCGGATAGATCTTGGTTTATCCCATTTTTAGGCGTCGTCACTTATTCGTGTATATTCTTGTTGTCTTTTGAAGCCCTATTCGACATGTTTCTGACCGTCGATACCTGGGTCAGAATCAGTTTATCTATCCTCCTGGTTCTTCCACTTGCGTTTTTTCTGGGCATGCCTTTTCCACTGGGCATACTTGCCGTGTCTAACCAGGCGCGGGGTGCTGTCGCTTGGGCTTGGGCTTTCAACGGTTTATTCACGGTGGTGGGGGGCCTGGCTAGCGTGCTGTTGTCAATATACTTTGGATTTCAGAAAACACTATTGATTGCCAGCGCGATTTACCTACTCGGATTTCTAGCGTACGCGCGGATTCGACAAACTTCGGTAGTAAGTCGAGTAGCAGTAGCGAGTAACTAGGGTCTAGCACCTAGT
>JASJAT010000161.1 GCA_030066885.1 Arenicellales bacterium
GCTGCATGTATCCGAAAGGATCTTCCGGATCCATCTCAATCGCTTGCTTCGCAAGATCGATCCCTTGATCGATTGATTCTTCCCTTGATTTGCTCCAACCGCGTCTAGCCTCCTCGTAAAGTGTCCACGCAACCCCAGCTAACGGTCGTGACCAGTTGGGATCTGTTTCACGAGCTTCTTGAAATAGTTGCCGTGCTCGAACCATGCCTTCTGCAGTAAAGGTGAGTCCTTCAGTGGCTGCTTGCCTACCCAATAGCCAAGCATCTAGGCTTTTCGTTCCTCGGCTTGCGACTTTGGCATGATCTCCCACAATAAGTTTGACATGCATTTCAACCAAAATCCGTCGAACGATGTCATCTTGGATAGCAAAGAAATCTGTAGCGGGGCGATCATATTTTTTCGCCCAGATGTGATTTCCATTCACACCATCGATCAGCTGTGCGTTTATACGTATGGTGTCACCGGATTTCTGGATGCTCCCCTCCAGTATGTAACCGACCCCTAGTTCCTTTGCGACCTCACGGACATCTACTTGCTTGCCCTTGTATTTCTGTGTGGATGTACGGGCAATAACGAGTAAATCCGGAACCCTTGAAAGCGTCGTGATCAGGTCCTCAGTCAGCCCACTGGCAAAATGTTTCTGTTCTGACTCGTCTGAATAAGCATCAAAAGGTAGCACCGCGATAGAGGGTTTGTCGGGTAACTCAAGGGGTGGATGTTCTGGGAGACCGGCTCTGATTAAAAGGTCTCGATACCAAGCTTCTCGGTCACCAACGGGATAGCCGGCGAAATATTTCGCGATAGTGAAACCCGGATCGAAACTTAGTGCGTCCTCGATGGCAACTTTGGCTTTATCCATTTGGCCTAGGTCGACGTAGGCTGCTGCAAGACGAACACGCAGAGGTGCGCTAATCGCCCCAGCATCGATGGCTTTTTGGTAGACGGTGATCGCTTCTTCCTTTCGCCCCACAAGATGTAGTGCGAATCCGTGGCCAAGATCGATCCACCAGGGGTGCTTCGGACTCAGGCGAGCTGCTCGTTCGTAAAGATTCACGGCTTCCTTTCCCCGGCCAACCTCTCCGATGCGGAATGCTAAATTTGCGGTCGCGGCGAAGGAGCCGGGGGCGAGCTCGATCGCCTTCCTGCCCAGCTCGATCCCCTGTTCCGTTTCGCCGACCAGGAACTTCATGTTGGAGAGGGCTGCATAGCCGATCCACTCTTCGGGTTGAAGGGCGATCGCCCGTTCCGCTGCCTCGGTGCCTAAGCGAATGGACTCTTCTCGCGATTCGCTCCAACCCCGGCGCGCCTCGTAATGGTGGATCCAGGTAAATCCTGCAACAGGCCAAGCCCAGTTCGGGTCGGCTTCATGGGCTGCCCGATAGAGTTCAAGCGCACGAACATGGCTTTCCCGCGTCCATTTGATGAGTTCATTATATGCTTCGATCCGCAGCAGCCAGGCCTCCAGGCTGTCGGTGCCTCCTGCTGCAATTCGGGCGTGCTCCCCCTCCGTCAACTCGACCTGAAGCTCGATAAACACCTGCTTTGTGATCTCATCCTGAACGGCAAACACCTCTTCCGCAGGACGGTCGAATCGATGTGCCCAAAGATGGTGACCTTTGATAGCATCAACCAAATTGGTCGTAATGCGAAGCTGATCACCAGATTTCTGCACTGAGCCTTCAAGCACATACTGAATCCCGAGTTCTTCGGCCACTTGTTTGACATTGATGGATTTACCTTTGTAAGTGGCCGCAGAGTCCCCTGCAACAACAAAGACCCCAGATATCTTTGCCAACGCCGATGTGATGTTCTCCGTCAACCCACTGATGAAAATATCCAACTTCTCGTCATCCGAGAGATTATCGAACGGCAATACCGCAATAGAAGGTTTGTCAGGTAACGGAAGCGCCATTTTCTCGACTGATGCCGGTTCGAAATCGGGTTGCCATGGTTGAACCCAGGCCAACAGAGCACCCCCACAAATCAAAACAACCGTAGCCGCAACGAGGGCGAATTGAGCTACGTTTGATTTTCTGGATTCTGATACGACAGTAGGTTCAGGTAGATCTGCACCTTCCTTTAGCTTAACTGTGTAAACCCGTACAGGATTATCAAACCCCTTAACCTGTTGCTCACCCAAATCACCCTGATCAAAGGGCAATCGCGTTGGCAGGGCTTCTTGTATTGCGCCAGTAATACACACACCGCCAGGTTCAGCTATTTGTTCTACCCTTTGGGCTAGCACCACTCCTTCACCGGTAATGGTGTCATCCGCAATAATGACTTCACCCATCGCTATACCCACGCGAACCGTAGGTAGAATGTCGTCATCGATTTGTGCGATGTAGTCAGACTGCTCTTTTTGAAAAACCAAGGCTGCCGTTAACGCATCGGACGCACGTTCGAACTCGGCCAGCAGTGCGTCGCCACGTAACTCCCGAACATGGCCGTGGTACTGAGTGATGATGTCACTGAATCTGCGGAAGGTATCTTGGATCCGCTTGTGGGCTACATCTTCATCTTGTTGGACTAGCACCGTGGAACCTGCAATGTCCGCATGCAAGATAAAGGTAAATTTAGACGGCAGGCGTTCTTCTGTCATGACAAAAATGCGCCTTGGTATCCCTAACGAAGGTCTATGGTACTACACTGCAGAATTCCCTTCCGTCTCGCTATCCAGTTACTTCGAAAGCGTTACGAGTGGGGGCTCTTGGGCCCGCTAAGAGGCAGTTGATTCGAGTGTGGCGAGTAAGAAATGACTTCCTGCAATTGGACTGTTTTCCAGAAAACAGCAGACATCGCCTCTAATTTTGCTGCTTTACAGCGGCTGTATCCGCCCCAAACCATTTGGGACATTCCGCAAGCTCAACGAATTCGAACCTTAATGAGCGACACACTCACCTAGTGGTTTAAAAACACACCGGATCTTTGGCCTGTGTTTGCACTGTCGGCCCATACTACTTTTCCATTCACTATTACTTTACTTATCCCTCTCGCGGGTTGTTCGGGATGTTCAAACGTTGCAGTATCTCTAATCGTTTTCGGGTCAAACAACACCAAGTCCGCAAAATATCCCTTACGAATAAGTCCTCGCTCGTCTAGATTGAAAGTTTTTGCAGACAACCCGGTCATTTTATGAATCGCTTGTTCCAGTGACAGCAGTTTCTGGTCACGCACATAACGCGCAAGCACCCTTGGGAAAGTTCCCCACAATCTTGGATGAGGATGTGCCATTGTGGGAAGCCCGTCTGATCCCACCATGGTAGACGGAAATGCAAGAATTCTGCGCAAATCGTCCTCATCCATTTGAAAGTAAATTGCACCAGCTGGATAGAGGCGTTCGGCAGCCTCGTTTAGATCACATCTCCACTGATCCGCAACTTCTTGTAGTGTTTGACACGCGAACTCGGGGTAGGGATCAGAATAAGCTATCAAGATCTTTTCTGCGTTACGGATAAATCTGGGCAGCAAGGAAGTAGAGCTCGCTGTATAAGGGTAAACGTCAAGTGCTAAACGGTGGGTTTGTTGTGCAGTTTTAATCAAATCCAAAGTTATTTTGCTCCGACCATAGTTACTTGGACCTGCACACTTATGATGCGAAATCACAACAGGGACCCCTGCCTCACGCCCTGTTGCAATCGTTTCTTGAACTGCATCGACGACACCGTCACTCTCATCGCGCATATGCGTCGTATAAATAGCCCTTGGGTAATCTTTCAATACGCGTACAAGCGAGACCATTTCCGATTTTAGGGCAGCAAACGCAGGGGGATAATCGAGACCTGAACTTAGCCCGATAGAACCCTCGTCTAACCCACGTTGGAGCGTCTCTGACATTAAAGAGATTTCTTGATCCGTCGCAGGTCGGTCCAATGTCTCTTTCATTACATTAAGACGAAGTGAACTGTGGCCAATTAGCAGTGCAAGGTTCACGGCTGGCCGAGCCCGTTCAAATGCTTCTCGATAGTCAGGTATTCCTGGAAAGCTAAATTCTTCCGGTTTACCCAGTAGTGGAAACGGTGCCGGCATGCTTTCAGATCTGTAAACCGGGGAGATACTTACCCCGCAATTTCCGGCTACAACCGAAGTCACTCCCTGAGAAACCTTACAGTCCATGGTTGGATTCTTAATGACCTCAAGGTCGTCGTGGGTATGAACATCAATAAATCCAGGTGAAAGAACAAGCCCCGTAGCATCGATCCGTTCCTCTGCCATCCACCCATCTAAACTTCCGATCTCGACTAACCGATCATTGTCGATAGCGACATCCTTCTTTGTCGCAGCTGACCCAGATCCATCAACCACAAGTGCGTTTGCAATAATTAAATCACACTTGTTCCAATAGGCCATGTTCGATTTGCCTTGTTAATTGCGCGTTTGGTCGTTTTGAGTCAAAGGAAACTTAATCGTGAAATTGACCAGACCCCGTGTTGGTTTCACATTGGCTTGCATTAGCTTGGACGCTAGTCGGTCTTCTATGCAGTCTACTATTTAGAGGATCCGTCTTTCAGACAAATACTATCGAGAAAAACCTGAAGTAGCGAGTTAAGCGTTAGTCTGGTAGGTGTCCATTCGATTAACCGATTCTCGAAGGGCCTTCTGAGCATCTTCGGCAATTTCGCGTACAATATCTGCGGCAGGTTGAATTTGGTTGACTAAACCCACCCCCTGCCCCGCCCAAAGAGCAAGTGCTTCAATATCTCCGTCTAGCTCAGCCGATGCTGTGTATGACTCGTATCGCTTTACTTCATAGCCAGATGAGCTGTGGGTAGCGAGCATGTCATTCTCCCCAGGCCGCCGTCCATGAGGTGGTTGGCCAGCCTCGTCCCAAGCGCGGTAAGTACTGTTGCGTAAAACACGATGTGGTGCACCGGGCCAGGTCCGATCAAATATCGTCGTATAGACCGTGTCTTCTGCCTGAGCCTTAAGTACTTTTTCTAAATATTCTGTGGCGGTGGAGGCTTCCTCGCTCGCTAGAAACCGGGTACCAATCCATGCCCCAGCTGCACCTAGGCAGAGTACCGCTGCCAAACCTCGGCCATCACTGATACCTCCCGCTGCCAGCACCGGTAGAGATCCCAATTCATCTACTACACTTGACACTAAGGGCAGAGTGGCAACTTCCCCGCGGACATGGCCTCCAGCTTCCCAACCTTGGGCGATAACAATATCGACCCCACATTCAGCCGCATGCAGTGCTTCATTTACGCTTCCGATCTGCATCATCAGTAGCGAACCCACAGCGTGTACGCGCTCCACAAACGGTGCTGGATCTCCCCAGAAAAGGTTTATTACGGGAACCTTCTCACTCAGGGAAACCTCAAGTGCATCTTCATAGTAACCTTCATATGGCAAGAGGAAGTTTACGCAGAAAGGTTTGGACGTGAGTTCGCGTGTCTTCTGAATCTTGTCTCGAGCACTTTCAGCATCGTGCCCGGTTAAGTTAACCGTTCCGAGTCCACCAGAATTGGAAACTGCAGCTGCCAACGCAGGAGTCGTGACACCACCAATCGCAGCTTGAGCAATTGGCAAGTCGATCCCCAGCAGATCACAAAACGCTGTTGTCATGCTCGTATCTCCTTACAACACACTGTTTCCCCTAGTCTACTACGGTCAGGTAATTTGTCAGACAGGTATATGGTTGTAAGTTACATCGGATCGAGCACGATAATGAAGCGAAATGTAGACTGGACAGTGACCTACGCTCGCAGTAGGGATACTGGTTATGAATTTGTCATCGACACTCAAGTTGCTACAAGCGGACCAATCGTGATACTTGAAATCACAGACACAAATCGCGTGTTCGGTTCCGCTCGGCATGGAACGGAAAGCATATGCTATATCTCTAGGCGCCATCGATCTCGATGCGAATCCTGAAAACCGATTACCTGGGTGATCTCGCCCACGGCCTCCGGCTCCAGCCGGACGTTTGCAACCGGATTCACCAGCGGTTTGGGACGCCCACCCTCTACTGAGATGCAGGTGCTCTACAGGTTGGTCTGAGCTGGGTTACCTCCTCAACCGGAAACTGGAGTATCGGTGTTCGACCCTGGGTGCGAATCTCGAAGAAGTGATCCGGCGGACTATCTGTGCAAGGTCAGCAGGAAAACTCTATGGCACCATCAATAGCGCGATCCAGCCGTCTCTTGCGGCAGACGGCTTCGGATTTCCGCCAGCTCCTCAGCAGTGAATTGCACCTTCCAGGCTCCCAGGTTTTCCTTCAGTCGTTCGATGCGCCGCGTGCCAGGGATCATGAAGATGTCTTCGCCCTGAGCCAGCACCCAGGCGAGCGCTACCTGTGCTGCCGTCGCGCCCTTTTGGGTGGCGATGTCTCGGATCAACTCCACAAAGCGAGTGTTCTCCGCCAACGCTTCGTCGCTGAAGCGCGGATTGTCCCGCCGCCAGTCATTTTCGTCGAGCGCCTCCCTGTTGGGAATCGCGCCGGCGAGAAAGCCACGGCCCAGCGGGGAATAGGCGACGAAGGCGATGCCCAAGTTGCGGCAGGCCTCCAGGATCCCCTCCTCCACGTGTCGCGTCCAGAGCGAATACTCGGTCTGAAGCGCGGTGATCGGATGGACGGCATGGGCAGCACGGATCTGTTCGGTGGAGAATTCACTCACGCCAATGAAGCGCACCTTACCTTCCTCCACCAGTTCCTTCATGGCGCCGACGCTTTCTTCGACCGGCACGTCCGGATCCGGGCGATGCTGATAATAGAGGTCGATGGTCTCGACGCCGAGTCGCTTCAGGCTTTTCTCGCAGGCTTCCTTCACGTATCCCGGTCGGCCGCAGAGACCCAGCCATTCACCGTCGGCTCCCCGCCGAACGCCGAACTTCGTCGCCACGGTCACCTTATCCCAACGGTCCGAGAAGGCCTTAGCCACCAGCTCTTCGTTATGTCCATTGCCGTAGATGTCGGCGGTGTCGAAGTGGTTGATGCCAAGGTCGATGGCTGTATGCAGGGTCTTAATGTGGTCCGCTTCGTCACGCGTTCCGCCATAAAACTCTGACATGCCCATGCATCCGAGGCCGATGCGGCCGACCTGAAGGGTGCTGTTGCCAAGCGTTTTGGGGATATTTGTCATGGAAGTATCTTCTGTAATGATTGGCGATTCAGACTCCTGATCGGGTTTAAACCGCCGTGGTTTCTGTTGCACCTTAGGACATTCTATATCCGGTAACAAGTGGTCGGTGAAACCTATCCGAGCACCTTGGAAGAATCGCGCATGAAGGAATTTCTCTGTACCGTACAGATGGGGCTTGAGGAATTGACCGTTTAATGATTACTTAATATATGAACAGCACGGACCGACATTTACGGCCTTCAGGCCGTCGGTACTTAGCGCTTGCTTTAAAGCTTGTGCTGGTTAGGCTCGAGAGCCTCGAGAACCAGCCTGTGAAAGTGATGCACAGCCTGTTCCCACTCACCGGTGCCGTCACTGGCCGCGATGAAGCGCCCTTGGCGGTAACCGCGTGACTGCAGTCCTTGCTGCACGGACTCGCACAGCGCCTTATCCTCGTCAGACAATAATCCACACATGTAGTCTATGCGTGCCTCGTCGAGAGGTTCGCCCGGGAGCCCGTAGTGGTGTCCGACGAAACTCATCCGGTCGATGTCGACCGGCATCATCGCTGCGATGTCGATCTGTAGTTCTCCTGGATTGAGCGTGATCATGGTCGTGGGCCAAAGGTACCAGAACGCGGCATACTGAACCGGTGCATCCTCGCGCACAGGATACGCAGCGTTTTCATGTTTGATACGAGACGTGTACTGGCGCGACCACAATCCGTAGGTGTCCGTGCGATACGCGTCCATGTCTAATATATCAGCTAGCGCTTTATGGGCGTGGCGACAGTGGTAACACTCTAGATAATTGTCGACCGCTACCTTCCAACCGCATTTGACACCGCCATCGAACATACCAAGTTTACGCTGAGGCACCATCGCGTCGAGGCCGGGAACTAGGCGGCGCAGATCATCAGCAAGATCGCCGGCCTGGTCGTTCAGTGATCCGGCTTGAGTGTCGAGGTTGCAGAATAAGAATCCGCAAAACTCGTCTACAGTAATCGGCTCGAGTCCAAAATCCTCGCGGTTGAATTCCGCTATTCTGTCACAGGCGCGGGCGGTGAGAAGACGCCCGTTCTTCTCGTAGCACCAGGCATGATAGGGACAGACGATCCGCTGTACGTTGCCATTGTCCTGCAAGAGTAATTGGTGCCCGCGGTGTTGGCAGACATTGAAGAAACCGCGCAATCCACCGTCGTCGCACCGAATAAGGAACACGTTTTGATCAACTACGCGAGCCGTAATGTAGTCGCCGGGATTCGCAAGCTGTGAGACATGACCGACGTAGTGCCACGATCGATAGAGTATCGCCCGTTTTTCCTGTTCGAAAATCGTCCGCTCCGTATAGTAATGTTTGGGAAGTACATGGGAACGCGTCGGATCCGACACAGGTAAGCGTTCATCTACAGAACGTTGGAGCGTTGTTGTCATAAACCTTCTCCGCTTTCATTGATTGGCGAATCCCTTGGGTCTAGCTCGATCCCCAGTAGCTGCGCAATCAGTTCCAATGATCTGAGCAGAAGGTACCAAAGCTATCCTACAATGTTATTCTCAGCTTTTCCGCCATGTAAGTGTGGACTTCCGTCCAGGCACCAGGCGCCAGCACGTCTACATCAACGCGATGCAACTGGCCTCGCTTATCCGCTTCAGCCAAAAGGGGAGAAAGCTCCATCATCTCGTCTTTCAGAGAGAACACGACTGTTTGGGGAATGGCATCGGCTACCTGGGCGGCGATCTCCTGTGGACCAACAATGAGCGCCCCCCTGATCGACGCCTTGAGGATCGTGTCAAGCTCTTGTTTCAGAATTCCGACGATGGAACCTCCGAATTCCATATGGGCTAGAACCTTGTTATCCGCGTTGCGCATGTGAAATTCCGTCTTCGATATTCCGATGTATTCCGCGTCAGTGAGGCGCTGCCCGGTCGTAAACCAGGTAGGACGCTTAAATCCGTCTTTAACGAGAAGGCGCCGGGGAGTATTGCGGGCGCCGCTCCACACGTTTCCTGTGATACACACAACGTGTTTGTTTCCAGGAATGATCATTGATTTTCACCGACTATTATGAAAGAGACTGTCTATATTAAGACATAATCTCCCAGCCCGTAACAATCATGGTAGCGTCACCGACCACCATGACATTATTAATCCACCCTCATTCGACAGGCCGCCCACCCGTGGTAAGTTGCAGCAGCGCATACATGAGCGAATGAACTGGAGCCAGGTTGTTTGATGCGATTGCGCTGAATGGCCGGTTGTAGCCTGAAGTCTACTACTCGTTTTAGATTCGATCTGGCAGGTCTACAGGTACCGGCTCCTTTTAGTTAGGGAGCATACCTTTCAGGACCGAAAGTGTCATCACACTAATGTTTTGAGAAATCGTGGATCACAGCGAGCACCCCCTCTACCACTTGGGCCATTCGAAAATAATCGAGTCGGTCAGCGGTATCACCGATACTGTGATAAGCGGGGTTACGATAAAACGCTGTATCCGTGACCATGATTGCGGGGAAATCGTAGCGCCAGTAATTGAGGTGATCGGAAAAATCCACCCCTGGAATAGAACTTGGCCCATTAAGGGAGTAAACCGGTAGTGGTGAGGCACCGCGCATGATTTGCTTAGTCCTGCGTACGACCCCAAGTTGACCCAGGTTTCCCACCACCGCGATGAAATTACCTGTATCAGGGTAGAACGGTGCCAGGATCGGCGATGGATAGGATTGGCTGCCTGGACGATCGTCGAAGTAGCCGATCATCTCCAAGGATATCATCAACTTTACCTCAACACCGTTTTCATGCAATGAACTGGCGTGTACTGCACTACCCATGTGCGGCGTCCGAAAGAACGGTGGCTCCTCTAGTGTGTAGGCGATCAACTCCACCGTCCCAGCTGGTGCCTCATGTTGTAGCAGGCGCGCAATCTCGATCAGACCAGCAACCCCGCTGGCATTATCGTCTGCCCCTGGTAATCCACCGGCTGTATCGTAATGTGCGCCAATCACTAGGCGCTCTCGGGTCTTGGGACCGAAGTGGGCAATCACATTGCGAAACGTTTCTCCCTGGACTTCGAAAGTCTGATCGTGTACCGCACCGGAATAAAGTTTGAACTGCTCACGGATGTAAGCCGCCGTGATATCTAGTGCCGCTGCGCTGTGGGCACGCGGGGGTAGCTCTTGAGACAAAACATATACGTGCTGTTTAAGTTTCTCAGCTGACGCACTGAAAGTTTGCCCGGGACTACCCGTTGTGACAAACGGTTGCGTCACTACAAACCAAGACAAAAACAGAATCGCAGCCAAGCACCCAGCCCCAATTAGCCTGATGCACAATTTACGGGTGATGGTTTGATGCCTCATCTCTACTTTGACTCGGTTGAACTTCTATTTGTTAGGTTGGCGCTAACAGGTTCCTTTTACTTTGGCTTTGTTACCTTTGTTCCAGCCTACTGTTAGACAAGTTCACGCCCCCCGTTCTTAAATGCCCTTCCTTCAGCAATGTCCCCCAAACCTGGCATCCCCAGAACTGCACCTATATACAGTCAATCTATAGCTGATATCCATTCGTAGTATCATCGGATCTGATAAGTATGCCCAGAATAAAGAATGGATCCACCCAAAACAGAATACGTACGGAGCGGTGATACCCATATTGCTTATCAAGTTGTGGGCGACGGGCCTATTGATCTTGTCTTCGTGCCAGGTTGGGTTACGCATATTGAATTGGCATGGGAAGAGCCGACGATGGCACGTTTTCTTGGCCGGCTTGCATCGTTCGCTCGGCTAATTTGGTTCGATAAGCGCGGTACCGGCCTTTCTGATCGAGTACCTAACGACAAGTTACCCAAGAATGAAGAGCGTATGGATGATCTGCGCGCTGTTATGGATGCCGTTGGCTCGAAAAGCGCTTCTGTTTTTGGTTATTCAGAAGGAGCCAATCTGAGTGCCATGTTTGCCACCACTTACCCAAACAGGACAGACGCTATGATTCTGTACGGGTCTTTTGCTAAGCGGATCTGGAGTCCTGACTATCCTTGGGCACCTACTATGGAGGAGCGCCAAAAGGAGTATAAATTTATTGAGCGCGAGTGGGGTAAGAAGATGGACGTCGCGCACTATGTTCCAAGCAAAGCTAATGACGAAGATTTTATACAGCGCGTCACCACCTACTTTAGACGAGCCGCCAGCCCTGGCGCAGCGGTGACTTTGCTACGAATGAACACACAAATCGACATCCGCGGCATATTACCCTTAATCCAGGTACCAACCCTTATTATCCATCGAACGGGAGACCAGGATGCAAAGGTTGAAGGGGCAAGATGGATGGCACAGCAGATCCCAAACGCGAAATTTGTCGAACTTCCCGGAAATGACCACGTACCCTGGGTGGGTGATCAGGATTCAATACTCAATGAGATTCAAGAATTTCTAACGGGCGAGCGCCCGAAACCTGTCATTACTCGTGTTCTAATGACAATATTGTTTACCGACATTGTTGAGTCCACTCAACTCGCCCACGACCTTGGCGATACAGCATGGAAAGCGTTGCTTGAGGAACATGATTGTATTTGCAAACAAAAAATCGCACAGTTCAGAGGAACGTTGATCAAAAGCACGGGGGATGGCGTACACGTAACATTTGATGGGCCTGGGCGCGGAATCTCTTGCGCCAAGGAAATTATTAAAGATGCTCGAACAATTGGACTTAAGGTCCGAGCAGGATTGCATACCGGCGAATGTGAGCTTCGTGGAGATAAGATCGATGGTATAGCGGTACATCTTGCTGCAAGAGTCGCCGCGTTG
>JASJAT010000162.1 GCA_030066885.1 Arenicellales bacterium
TTAGACTTTTACCTTTCATTCTTTTAACTCTATGTCATGCGCGCTCGAGATTACGCACAAGCTCCCAATCAGTAACTCGGCGATCAAACTCGGCTTGCTCCCACCGACCGGTGTGCAGGTAGTGGTCTATGACATGATCACCCAAAGCCTGGCGCAGAGCCGTCGATTTCTCCAACTCGTCCAACGCTTCTCGCAGCGTCTTGGGGACCTCTCTGATTTCTTCGGACTCATAGGCATTGCCTTCGAAGGCAGGTTCGAGCTCGAGGTTTTGTTCGATGCCGTACAGTCCGGCAGCGAGGGTGGCAGCAAAAGCAAGGTACGGATTGGCATCGCCGCCCGGTATGCGGTTTTCAACGCGAGTGGCCGGACCAGAGCCCAGGACCCGGAAACCCGCGGTTCGATTATCGCGGCTCCAAACCGCCTTGGTTGGTGCAAAAGAACCCGACTGGAATCTTTTGTAAGAGTTGATATAAGGCGCGAGAAAGAATGTCATATCACGAGCCACCGCTAACTGACCGGCAAGGTAATGGCGGAACAGCGTCGACGTTTCATGCGGATTAGCTTCATCGGCGAATAACGCAACATCGGTCCCGGCATCCCATAGGGAGGAATGCAAATGAAAGCTGTTACCGGCGAGATCGAAGTCCCACTTCGCCATGAAGGTGACAGACTTACCCTGCAGATGCGCGATCTCTTTGGCGGCATTCTTGTAAATCACGTGCCGATCGGCCATCTCTAAAGCCTCGGCATAGTACAAATTTATTTCGGCCTGGCCGGGGCCCCACTCCCCTTTGGAGAATTCCACCGGTATCCCGGCTTGATCCAGGCCATTGCGAATGGCACGGATGAGAGATTCCTCTTTGGTCGTCTGGAAAATGTGGTAGTCCTCAATATACCAGCCTGCGGTCTTGAGATCTCTGTAACGCTTTTCGCGAAGCACATCATAGGGTTCGTCAAACACATAAAACTCGAGCTCCGACGCCATCTTAGCGATATAACCCTTTGCACGCGCACGCTCTATCTGACGCTTTAGTATTGTCCGGGGCGCATGCGGCACTTCCTCATCATTGTGATCCACGCAATCACCCAAAACCAAAGCCGTCGCAGGCAGCCAAGGGGTCAGCCGAAGCGTTGCCAGATCCGGGCGTACGGCGAAATCGCCGTATCCCCTTTCCCAATTAGCGGCGTCATAGCCTGGTACGGGTTCATTGTCCATATCGTTGGCGAGCAGGTAGTCGCATACGTGCATTTCGTGTACGACGTGTTCACAAAAAAAGTGACCGGTGACACGCTTACCCATCAAGCGTCCTTGCATATCGGGAAAGCACACCACTATCGTGTCGATCTCACCCTGTTCAACAAGGCTCTCAAGTTGTTTCAGTTCGAGAATTCCGCTCATGAGTCTTTTCTCCGATTCATAGCCAAATAGATAACCTAAACCTTCCCGCAGTTCATGGCCGCGACCCCGCCGGCGCCGCATCCGGATGGGCACCGGTCTCGACATGGAACTGAGCGAGTACTTCGGCGGTGCTTAATATGCGGGCGTAGCCCCCGAGATTTTTAATCGACGCTTCATGGGCTTCCGGTGTGCGGGTGGCACAGGCATCCTCCACAACGGTTACCAGGAAACCGCGGTCTGCCGCATCACGTACTGCCGATTCAACGCACTGATTGGTATACACCCCAACCATCGCCAGGCGCTCGATGCCGATGTTGCGTAGTACGTACTCGATATTAGTCGAGTTGAACACACCCGATGCGGTCTTCGGTAGCACGATTTCGTCTTCGGCAGGGGCCAGGGCGTCGATGACCTTTCCATCCGGTGAGCCTTTCGGCACGTTGTAACCAGACAGTTTGTGATCCAGACTGCGGTCGCGCCCATCCTTGGTCAGGCTCTGTATAACGGTATACATCACTTCGATTCCGCATCCGCGGAATGCGCTGATCAGCTTTTGAATATTGGGAACAACTAACTGCTCTAATCGGGAATAGTAATAATCATCCGGTGGCGCGGGATTCTGCCGATCATCACCTTGACCCCGTACCGCACACATGTTCTGCATGTCGATTACCAAAATGCCCGAATTCCCTGGTTCGAACGAGAGGTCCCGGCTGGTAGGCTCATGCATGGTCAGTCTCTACGCTCCTTATCCAATTTCGCAATCATTTCACGTATGCTAGGGTCGCGTAGGAGCGGCGCCCTCGCCGCGATATACCTGTTTTTCCCACGCATACCAGAACTGCGGTTGGCGGTCTTGGCGTCTTGGTGAGAGTATTAGTGCACATCATTTAGCGCCTTTTCCCCTGGAGAAGACAATAATGGCGTAGCCACCGAGCAACACAAGCGCCGCGCCCAGGGTGGTTAGTGCACCGAGGGTGGGCACCAGCGGGGTGTAACCGGACACCATCTTTGCATATAACCACTCGGGGATGGTCTGGTCAGCGCCGGTAGTGAACAGTGATAGCGGAAAGTTTCCCCACGACAGCAAGAATGAGAACAGAGCGCCTGAAAAAATCCCCGGCCAGAGAATAGGGATGGTCACCTCGCGGAATGTCTGCCAGCGCGTCGCACCGAGATCGAATGCGGCCTCCTCCAGCGCCGGATCGAAACTATAGGCTTGTATAGACATCACCAAGGTCGCAATGGGCACGATCCAGATTAAGTGGGCGAAAACTGCAGTCCGCCAGTCCGGAATGATACCGATCGAGCTCAGCCACAGCAGCAGAGCAAGCCCCAACACCGCTTGTGGAAAGAAGATTGGTAACAAAATGATCTTCTGAAAAACTTTACGGCCGCGCCAGTCAAAGCGTGCAAAGGCGAGTGAACCGAAAAAGGCCAGCACCACAGATATCGCCGTTACCAGTAGCGCAATAGAGAGTGAGGTTTCGAACAGACCTTGCACCGTTAGCGAGTCGAATGCCTTGCTGTACCACACCGTGTCGTACTTTGGGATGGGAAACCGGAAGTAGCGGTTTTTAGAGAAAGAGGCCAACGCTACGCACGCCAGCGGTAGATACATGAACACCAAAATACAGGCTGCCCAGAGGGCAATGAGATTGCGCGTAAGCTTGCTTGACGATCTGTTCATAGCTCAGCGCCGTCCCAGAATTTCATCCAAATCCAGACGTCGTAAAACGTACAACACGAGGGAACCGACCAGGAGAATTAGAAGCACCGACAAAGCCGATCCAAGCGGCCAGTTCTGACCAAAGGTAAACGCTGTTTCGATATCATCAGCGATCATGATGACCGCCTGCCCCCCTAAAATTTTAGACTCAGCAAGCGAACCCAGGGACAGTACGAACGTAAGCATAGCGCCTATGAGGATACCCGGCATGGCCAACGGCAATTCGATTTCCCGGAACACCTGCCAACGGCTGGCACCAAGGTCACGAGCAGCCTCGGTAACGTCCCGGGGTACCATGGAGATTCCCAGCATCACTGGAAATAATGTAAATGGGAGATAAACGTACACCAAACCCAACACGATAGCAGGCACACTGTAAAGCATGCTGTCGGCTCCAATGCCAAACCACGACTCCAAGGCACCGAGTAGTACACCGCGCTTGATTAAAAACAATACCCAGCCGAAAAGCCTGATGTTTTCCGATACAAACAGCGGTATCACCAATAGCAAAGTAAGGAGGTGCGCCCAGTGGCCGAACAGCTTGGCCATTCCGTACGCAAGTGGATAACAAATTATCAGCAACAGTACTACGGTAATACAAGCGAGACCGAAAGCCCACAAAAACGACCTGTAGTAACTCTCGTTTACGATACTGATGAAATTCTCCAGCGTCGGAACGTGGCCAAAATCAAACGTCCGGGGTGGCATCAGGCTGTAGCCCACTACTACTAACAGTGGCGCCAAGAATCCAATGAGCAGGAGTAAGAGCACGGGAGTTGAACACAACACTCCAGGCTGGGTAATCCAGGCACGGAACTCCGCCCAACGGCTACTGGATTCGACGGCTCGTGATTCTAGCTCTGCAGCAGGAGATGCCATTAATCGCTCACCAGTATGCTATCGCGGGCGTCCCATCCAATTTTAACAACATCGTCGAGCTCACCCTCGTAACCTTGTTCGCGTAGTTTCTCGACCAGGAATACATGGGTGCCCACCCGCACCTGATATTGCATTCGCGAACCGAGAGAATAGATATTGTAGAGAGTCCCCTCGACGCTGTTTTCCGCGCTACCTGAATTGTTAAGAAAACGAACCGATTCCGGCCGGATCACAAGATGCCCCGAGTTGAAACCGGTTGGCTGCGAGGGACCCACTACCTGTGTTTGAAGGCTTGGGCACTCTAGCTTATCTTCGGTGGCTTTCTGCACCTCGATGATATTCACCTCGCCCATGAACTCAGACACAAACTTGTTGCGCGGTTTGTTGTAGATCTCATCCGGTGTTCCAACCTGCACCAGTTTACCCTCTCGCATAATGCCGATCCGGTCGCTCATCACCATCGCTTCTTCCAGCGAATGGGTGATATAGACAAATGTCTTGGCAGTCTCACGATGAATGTCCTTGAGCTCTTTTTCCAGGGTCTTGCGCAAACGGTAGTCGATTGCTGATAGGGGCTCATCGAAGAAGAGTATTTCGGGGTCGAACGCGAGTGCACGTGCAAGAGCGATTCGTTGCCGTTCACCCCCGGAACACTGAGCGACATTCTTATCGTAGTAGTCCAGTGGAAGGTGCAATTGGGCCATCAA
This sequence comes from Arenicellales bacterium, assembly GCA_030066885.1. Lineage (GTDB taxonomy): Bacteria > Pseudomonadota > Gammaproteobacteria > Arenicellales > JAANXG01 > JAHEKE01. The sequence continues at coordinate 4,715 of JASJAT010000162.1, forward strand.
TTGTTCGGCCCTTGCTCTCCTATCGGCCGTGGGTATCCCTTTCATTTTCATCGAGAACTCGATGTTCTGACCTACGCTGCGGTGGGGGAACAACGCCAGTGACTGAAACACCATACAGGTCGGTCGCCGGTTGGCCGGGATATCATTGATACGCTCACCGCGCAGAAGAATATCCCCCTGGCTTGGTTGATCCATCCCGCCGAGCATTCGTAGCAAGGTGGTCTTGCCACTGCCCGAAGGGCCCACGACGGTGAAAAACTCACCGTCGTAGATCTCCAGATCGATGCCGTCGACTGCTCTCAGGTCATCGAACTTCTTACTCAGGTCCACCAAGCGCAGGATCGGTGTACCGGTCATTGTCCGGTTAACTCCCCCGTTGCTGCACTCGTTCGCGAGTCGTTATGTTCGCTATCACGCCTCGCGCTTGGCTGCGTTATAAATAACGTCCATGCGATCGTAGTCGGGGTTGATGTTGTAGTCGACTGCCCGCGAAAGCTCCTCCTCAAGCGTATCCCACTGAATGGCGTCGAGCTCTTCCTTGGTGAACTGCGAAAATACCTTAGAGTCAGCCATCTGGGTGATGGGATTGTAGGTGCCTTCCGAAAACGCCACGGCGTGACATGCCTCAGGCTGCTGCACGTAGTGCAGAAATTCCTCTGCCAACGGAGAGACTTGCGGGTTATTGACTACCGAGGTGACTTCTACCCACACAATGCCGCCCTTTCCGTCCATCGGCCCGCGTGCCGGCGTAATACCGCGTATATTAGTAGCGCCATCGAAACGAGCGGGCGAGGCAGTATAGGTACCGCCGGTGCAATAGAGGTCGATTTCACCATTGATTAGTGCCAGGTTCATTTGCACCAGATCATCGGTCAACAGCTTAGCCCCCTTGAACCATTTACGTGCAGTTTGTTCGAAGGCATCGATTTCGGCGTCGGTGTGCTTCTTGAACGGATCAACACCTGCCCCTACGCACATGTGATATATGTTCCAGTTGTCGTAGGTCAGGATACCGAACTTACCAGCGTTGCTTGCTTCGTTGAACAGATCGAATCCCTCATCCTCAGCTGTCTCACGCGAAATTTTGTCTGTATTGACTACGAAATTGAAAGGTCCAAAACGCTGAGTCATACCGATGAGGTCTTTCCCGTCGTGGCTGAGCGCCCATTTATAAGGTGGCTTGAAAGCCTCCATCATGTTTTCCATGTACGGCTCAAACTTGTCACGCGGCAACGCTTTGATCAGGCCTTCAGGGTACATCTGCTCCCTTGCCCAGGGCTGGTTGACGTTGATCACGTCCCAAACATTGATCTCACCGGCGCGCAGCTTGTTGATCATGTCGGGATCGGAAGTCCCGCTCTCCGCCTGGACCTTGGCACCGGTTGACTTACGAAAAGGATCCAGTACCTCGTCGGAGTTATAGCCCTCCCAGCACAAGATGTTGAGCTCTTTTTCTCGAGCGGCGTGTGCAGTATGGGCGAGAAATCCCGGCGCCGTGAATGCTGCAGCAGTGGCGCACGACGCCTTTAAAAACCTGCGACGATTGAATTTCATTTCAGTACTCCTCGTAGTTTTCTTTTGGTGGAGACAGTCACCCGGCATACGTTTTCAGGTTTGAACTGTCTTGATATGGGTACAAACCACGTCGATCCACATCATCGGTAAACCGTGTTTTGTTACCCAGAACTTATAAACGATACCACGCTAGGGCATGCAATTCCACGCGCACCAGTCTGTCCAAGGTCTTGTCTTGCTGCGAGTTTCCGTAATTGAGTCGAGGCTCATTGCAAGAGAATTTAATAAAGCTCCAGGTATTCCTCGCGTTCCCAGTCACTAACGTGATTATTAAATCGTTCTAGCTCGTAACGTTTTACAGTGACAAACACCTTGACGAACTCCTCACCAAGCAAACCACACATTTTGTTGTCTGCCTCCAGCCCATAAAGTGCCTGTTCGAGGTTTTGCGGAAGTTTCGGCAAGTCGGGATTTTCTTCGCTGGGTCCATCCACCGCGGGTCGCAGCTTGCGTTTGGCCTTCAATCCAAGCAAGCCGGCCGCCAGCACACCAGCAGCCGTCAAGTAAGGATTACTCATGCCGGAGGCGGCACGCATCTCTATGTGGGCTGCTTTTGAGCCCAGGTGTTTCATGCGCACCATTGCGGTTCGGTCTTCTACACCCCAACTGATGTTGGAAGGGGCGAACGTGTGGGGCTTTAGTCGTCTATAACAGTTCGGCGTCGGTCCTATCAATGGCATCAATGCGGGGGCATGTCGGAGCACACCTTCGGTGAAGAATCGCATGGTATCCGTCATTTTGTCAGGCCCGCGCTTAGTATTGAATGCATTCTTGTTACCGCTTTTTGCCGTAAGACTCATGTGAACATGACAACCACAGCCCGCCATATCACTGGCTGGTTTGGACATGAATGTAGCGAGGTAACCCGCCCGGTGCGCAAGCTCTTTTATCGCGTTCTTAAATGTAAATGCCTTATCAGCGCCGGCTAAACCTTTACCGGGGCCGAAATTGGTTTCGAACTGTGAAGGTGAGTATTCACAGTTATGTGTGATCACGTCGATACCAACGCCTCTGAGTTGGTCGAGCAGCTCATCGAGAAAAGGTACATATTGATTACGAACGTTGTTAAAAATGTGAACGCCACCGAAAAGGGGTTTGTGCGTCTCAGCATCCAGCAGGTAGTACTCGAACTCATGCCCCATTATGACTTCGTAGCCCATACGAGATGCCTCTTTCAACAACTTGGTCAGGACGTACCGTGGTGATGCCTTGATCGGCTCCGCAGGCGTCCAATTGGCATCGCAAATAACCTTCGCCGTATGGTCTAACCAGGGTATTAGCTGAACCGTGCTGGGGTCCGGAAACAAAAACTGGTCCCGATAACTGAGTTCTTCGGCCATGCCGGTTCCACCGACGACTGCGGAGGAGGTGTCGAGACCTATGGTGCCACCGTAAAAGTTCAAGCCGTCTCGTGCATAGCTTTCTACGCTGTCGATGGGTACGACCTTTGTCCGGCTGACCCCGTGCAAATCCGGAAGCTCAAAACGTACGTAACGTACTTTCTTGGCTTTTAATCCCCGAACAAACGTAGAAATACGATCTGTCGATGCCATGTGTGACCTCCTCTGAGCGATTTTTAATTAATTGGGAGAGATTTATTCAAACAAGTCTGCCCCCTTTGGTGCTTGCAAAGGATATTAACGCCACTTGAGGTATTGCGACAACACGCGCTTCTCTAGGCCTGAGTTTAAAAAATATCTCGCCCAGGTGAATTAGCATGTAGCGAGTCTAAAAAGCCGGTAATATAAGGCCTCGATTTGCACCTACGTTTGAAACTGATCCTGCGTAAGGATACCCATGTTGAGTGAATCCAGTCTCGTTTGTTGGAAATGCGGTGCCTCACTTGAAACATTGTCCCTGCCGCTGCGGCGGCTGGACGTATGTCCGGAATGCGATTCGGAATTGCACGTTTGCCGCATGTGTAGGTTTTTTGACCCAAACAGCATCGATCAATGTACCCAGGAAGATGCTGAAGAAGTTCGTGAAAAAGAGCGTGCTAACTTCTGCGACTATTACAAACCCCAACCCGGTGCTTATCAGTCTCGCGACACTTCACAATCAGACGCGGCAAAGGACAAGCTGAACGCCCTGTTTGGCGATTCATCGGGTGACGGATCCCAGAGCACTGAAAGTTCAAGTTCACCCAGGCAGGAACTCGAGGATCTATTTAAGCCTAACAGCGAAAAGTAGCTTATAGCTTGACAGTAGCGAGCAAAACCAACTAACAAAAGTGTTGTCATTCCTGCATGTTCCCTCATCATAGTCATTCCTGTATGTTCCCTCATTCATTGTCATTCCCGCATGTTGTTAGCGGGAACCAGTCGCAATGCGGCGAGGGCGTCGTTTCAAATGGATTCCGGCTTTCCTCGCTCCGCTCGCTCGGCCGGAATGACGAGCAAGCAAGTTTGTCCTTCCCACACGCTTGTTTTACACCTGTCATTCCCGCATGTTTTCAGCGGGAATCCATGACAACAGTAGCAGTAGCTTGAATCTAGCAGCTAGTAAAAATCAACGGAGATCGTGCTCGCTACTCATCGCTAGGATACTAGCCGCTATCCTGGTAGAAGGTTCGCCCTCACGCTAATAATCGCGTTGAGGGCAGCGCTCCTACCGTCGCAATTCTTCACTGCAATACTTAGGTTAATGGGCTGGAACCGTGCGTTCTCCAGCCCATTCGCGCAGGTAGTCGATATGCTCCTTCATGACCACGGATAAAGGGCGAGTTTGCTGTAGTTCTTTTAGCAGGATGTCTTCGGTTACTGCCGTCTGCTGGGCATGGGCAGTATAGTGCGCGGCTACAACTGCTTGCTCAATTTCCGCGCCGGAAAATCCCTCGCAGTGCCGGGCAAGGCCATTCAATCCAAGGTCGGTCGCGTCGATCCCGCGCTTACGAAGATGAATTTCAAAAATGAGTTCGCGAGTCTCCGCGTCAGGCAGGTCGACAAAGAAAATCTCGTCCAATCGTCCCTTTCGTACCAGTTCTGGCGGTAATATCTCGATATCATTAGCGGTGGCAACAATAAAAACGGCATTGGAGCTTTCCGCCATCCAGGTCAGCAAAGTTCCTAGCACTCTCTGTGAAGTTCCACTGTCATTGTCGCTACTGCCTACCCCCTTTTCGATTTCGTCTATCCAGAGTACGCACGGCGCCATGACCTGCGCGGTACGCAGTGATTCCCTGAGGTTTCGTTCCGTCTCTCCGTAGTACTTGTTAAATAAAGTTCCGAAATCCAGGCGCAACAGAGGTACCCCCCACAGCCCCGCTACCGCTTTGGCAGCAAGACTCTTACCACACCCTTGAACACCGAGTAGTAATATACCCTTCGGTAAGTCGAGTGGGCTGTCAGGATCAAGAAACGCGTTTTTGCGGTAACCCAGCCAGTGCTTCAATCGATCAAGACCACCTACATTTGAGAATTTTTCCGTTTCGAACTCGTAGTGCAGTACCCCATCCCGATTCAGTAATTCATACTTTGCCTGCATGATTGTCGATAAATCATTGTCATCGATCACACCGTCATCAAAAACGGCCTTGCGTGCCAGGCGCTTTACTTCAGTTGCGGTTAGGCCTGAGAGATTAGCCACCAGACGCTCTAGGGTATCGGAGGCTGTCTTCACCCGCTTCCCTGGGTTGTTTCGTGACCATTTGTTTGCAACTTCGACCACAATTTTTCGTAACGTCTGCTTGTTAGGCAGGCTCAGCTCGAATTCAGCGGCAAAGACGAGGAGCTCAGAAGGCAGCTTAAGATCATGACTGACAAACACTAGCGTCTGTCTCCTTTTCTCGTAGTCTATGGCAATGTCCTTGATCAGTCGTACATTTACGGGTGCCTCCAGATATGGGTGAAAGTCAAGAAACAGGTAAATGCCAGGTTGAGTCGATGCCTTTACGTGCTTGAGCACATCTTCTGGCTGACTATTAATCCGTTGCGGCTTGTATCCCTGCTCGAGTCGTAGCAGCCCTTCGGTAATGCTCCATTTAAACACTGGTAATCCCAACTGGGATTTAAGGGATTCGACCAAATCAACCGCCCGGTTCTCTTCATGCGTAGTGATGGCGATGACAGGAATATGTGAGTTGATGAGCAGCGCAAGATCGTGACTATCGCTCATACCGGTCCTCGTAGTAGAGATACCCTATCAGTCTAGATCAAAACCCTGGTTCATCGTCATCTCTGCATAAACCATCGTCCCACAGAACCCTCCGGCATTCCCGCAAAAACCGGTGAAACCTAACTAGGAGTAGTTTTATTTAAAGGCTCGAGGACAAAATAAATCGGCCCCCAATGATCCAGATCAACACAGGCGCAGTCGATATGTGATTTACTAAAATTCAACTAGAGATGTGGATTTACGCAAATGGCAGGTATTAATGATCTAATTGAGCAGCACATCCTCCAGTATGAGTCGCGCCTAAAACATATTGATGAACTCTTGCAACGCGCAGAGAGCGCTGAAGATCAGGAACAAGAACCGGAATTGAAGGAGATCAAGCACGGTCGCGAAGAGCTCTCCGGCGAGATTGAGAAACTAAAAAAACAACCTCCAGAGTACTGGAGTAAACTAGGACTGGAAAAGGCGGGCCCGATGGGGGCCTGGGATGCCGTTGCTCAGCGACTGGAAAAACTGGTCGAGCGTATTGATCGAAAAAAGTAGTAGGAGGCACGCCCTAGCTCCGATTATCGCGGCGTGGGCGCCGCTCCTACATATTAGTAGCGAGTGACTTGTATCTAACAGCTAGTAAAACAACTAGCGACACCACACTCGATACCCGTCAAGCCACAGCGACTATGTTGTGTCTTTGCGCGAGAACAATACGACCAAAATTACCATCAGCTGCAGTATTCCTCCTCTTACCGATTAATCGCGGTGAGGGCGCTGCTCCTACTTAACAGTAACGAGTAGCTTGTATCTAACAGCTAGTGAAAACCAACGGAGACCATACTCGTTACTTGTGACTAGGGTACTAGCCACTATCCTGGTGCAACTACGCAGGAACAAACGGCATTGATTTCTTCGTATAGCTGTTGCGGGTTGTCGGTGTAACGGCGGGAAAAGTGGAAAGGCACTAGACGACCCACGCCAGCCAAGGTAGCGATCTCGCCACAAGCGCGTGTTGTTAAATGGCCAGTTCGTTGGGCTTGCTCGCTGTCTGCCTCGACAAACGGGGCTTCGCAGAAAAAAGTATGGGCGTTATGCGCTAACTTGCTCAATCTTTGTCGATTTTCAGCGGTGTCTGCTAGATCGGTGGCATACACGAGTTTCTTACCTGGTCTTATCAACACCATATCATCGCCCAAGGCACCGGTAGTCGCCGTTTTGCCATCGGGTAGCGTGACAAGTGCTTCCCGGCTGCCTGCCAACAATTGTTGCTTTAGCGTCGCCAGCCATGGTCCCGGCTCCAGCCCTGTCTCGGTCAAACGGTCCTTACGCACGTTAAGTTCCTTGTCCGGTTCGAAAGCAAAGGCCATCACCGGCGTATGGTGGTCTAATACCGCCGCCCGAACACGAAACCCAACTTCTTCGTGCAAGACCCCATCGACCACCGGCAGATCGTCTTTTC